>NZ_MIBU01000121.1:0-6565 GCF_001830725.1 Sulfuricurvum sp. RIFOXYD12_FULL_44_77 | reverse complement strand
GCTGGCACGGATCAGTTTGATGATCGCTTCGATATGATCGAGCGCTTTTTTCAAACCTTCCAAGATATGGGCACGCGCTTTTGCTTTTTCGAGATCAAAAATCGTTCGTCGGATAATAACGGTTTTGCGGTGATTGATAAAGTGACCTAACATCTCAAGAAGGGTGAATACACGCGGCTCTTGGTTAAAGACGGAGAGCATAATAATCCCGAACGTCGTCTCCATGTTGGTTGATTTGTAAAGATTGTTGAGGACGATTTCGCTCATCGCATCGCGTTTAAGCTCGATAACGACACGGATCCCCTCACGGTCAGACTCGTCGCGGATTTCACTGATCCCCTCGATGAATTTATCTTTGACCAAATCGGCGATCGTTTCGATCAAACGTGCCTTATTGACTTGATACGGGAGTTCGTCGATAACGATAACGTCTTTGTTCGATTTTTTCTCGATGTGTGTTTTGGCACGAATGCGGATACGCCCGCGACCGCTCTCATACGCATCTAAAATCCCTTTTTTACCGTAAATAGTTCCACCGGTAGGAAAATCGGGAGCTTTGATAAACTGCATAATATCAATAAGAGAGGCGTTAGGATTGTCCATTAGATAGACAAGTGCATTGAGAACCTCATTCGGATTATGAGGAGGGATATTGGTCGCCATACCGACGGCAATACCGCTTGAACCGTTAATAATAAGGTTCGGGACACGTGTCGGAAGAACTTCAGGCTCGAAAGTGGTGCCGTCGTAGTTCTCGATCATATCAACCGTATCTTTTTCAAGATCTTTAAGGAGCTCTCCCGCATAACGGGTCATTCTCGCTTCGGTATAACGCATAGCAGCAGCGCTGTCTCCATCGACTGAACCGAAGTTTCCTTGACCGTCTACAAGCGGCGCGCGCATCGCAAAAGGTTGAGCCATACGAACCAATGCATCGTAAACCGAGGTATCACCGTGAGGGTGGTACTGACCGATAACATCCCCGACGATACGTGCCGATTTTTTATACTTGGCACCGGCGGATAGGCTCAGTTTGTCCATAGCATATAGGATACGACGGTGAACCGGTTTGAGACCGTCACGTACATCCGGAAGTGCCCGTCCGATGATAACGCTCATAGAGTAATCGAGATAACTGCTCTTAAGAGTGTCTTCTATATTAATGTCATTTATTTCGCTGTTGTCTAGCAGATCGTTCATGCGGTCCCCAAAAGTGAAGATAATATGACTGATTATATCCAACCGTGCCTTAAAGTCTAAAAATCTCTCTCATTTGATAAATTAATTAAATAAGGTTACAATTGCCTCAAATATCGTTGGAGCTTATTAATGAAAAAAATCGAAGCGGTTATCAAACCATTTAAACTAGAAGATGTAAAAGACGCCCTAGCCGAAATCGGTATTACGGGAATGACGGTAAGTGAAGTAAAAGGCTACGGTCGACAAAAAGGGCACAGCGAACTCTACCGCGGTGCAGAATACGTTGTAGACTTTCTTCCTAAAATCAAAATGGAGATGGTAGTGGACGATGATATGGTCGACAAAGTACTTAATACTGTTGTGGAAGCGGCACGCACCGGAAAAATCGGTGACGGTAAAATCTTCGTCAGCGATATTAATAAAATTATCCGTATCCGTACGGGTGAAACCGATAGCGACGCTATCTAAACAACTATTCTTCTCAAAAACTTCGCCTCTCACTTCACCCGTTTGGGTGGATTGCCTTTTAGTGTAAAATAACGACAAGATACCTTGTGTGAATTTCATCTTTACAATTGATTAAAATTTAATCAACAAACTGCACTCTCACTTTTGGATTACTTTGTACAATGGTACCTGACATTTAAGTTATAAGGAGAGAAAATGAAAAAGTGGCTTTTAGCTTTATCGCTAATGGGCGTATCGGCATTCGCCGAAGATGCTGCAGCACCTGTACTTAACTCAGGGGATACTGCATGGATGATGATGTCAACGGCGTTGGTTATGTTGATGACTCCGATCGGTTTGGCGTTGTTTTACGGCGGGATGACCCGTTCTAAAAATATTCTTAATACATTTGCGATGGTATTCGGTGCATTTGCCGTATCATTTATTGCATGGGTTGTTGCCGGTTTCTCTATCGCATTCGGTACGGCGGATGGTTCAATGAACCAAGTTATCGGTGGTTTCGGTCACATTATGCTTAGCGGCATCAGTTGGACGGAATTTGCAAGTGTTGATCTCGGACAGCTTTATCCGAAATTTGTATTTGTAGTGTTCCAAGGGACATTTGCTGCTATCACTGTAGCAATCGTTGCGGGTTCAGTGATTGAGCGTATGAAATTTTCTACTTGGATGGTTTTCGCTTTCATCTGGACAATCGTTGTATATGCTCCGATTACCCACATGGTATGGGGTGGCGGTTACCTTTTCAACGAAGGTGCTCTTGACTTCGCGGGTGGTACGGTTGTACATATGAACGGTGGTTTGGCTGGTCTTGTATTGGCTGTTTTGATCGGTAAACGTGCAGGCTATCCAAAAGTAGCTATGAAACCGGCAAGTGTTATCTTGACTGCTCTCGGTGCGGGTCTTTTATGGTTCGGTTGGTACGGATTTAACGGCGGATCGGCTTTTGGTGCGAACGCTATTGCCGGTCTTGCTTATTTGACAACAACCATTGCTGCGGCTGTTGCAACGGTGACTTGGATTGTAGTTGAGTATATGGTATTCAAAAAACCGACATTGCTCGGTGCGGCGACAGGTGCTATCGCAGGTCTTGTAGCGATTACTCCGGCGGCGGGTTTCGTAGGGGTTAACGGTGCATTTATCATCGGTGCAACGGGTGCTTTGATCGCGTTCTTCGGTGTAACGGCTCTTAAGAAAAAATTGGGTTACGATGACTCTTTGGATGCATTCGGAGTTCACTTCCTTGCAGGTCTTTGGGGTGCGATTGCAACCGGTATCTTCGCAGCGTACACACCGAATACTGACAATGCATTGTTGTGGTCTGGACCGTTGAAAGATTCAGGTGACCGTATGGGACAAATCATGGTTCAAGCGGAATCCGTTTTGGTTGTTGGACTATTCACATTGGTCGGTACGATCGTGGTCTACTACATCGCAATGGCATTGACTGGCGGTTCACGTATTAACGAAGAACAAGAGAGCCAAGGTTTGGATGAATCAGTACACGGTGAACGTGGATTTAACCTATAAGAAGGAATGAACAATGAAAAAAATCGAAGCGGTTATCAAACCATTTAAACTAGAAGATGTAAAAGACGCCCTTGCCGAAATCGGTATAACGGGTATGACGGTAAGCGAAGTAAAAGGGTACGGACGCCAAAAAGGGCACAGCGAACTCTATCGCGGTGCAGAGTATGTGGTTGACTTTCTTCCTAAAATTAAAATGGAGATGGTTGTCGATGATGCGATGGTAGACCAAGTGGTCAATACTGTTGTAGAAGCGGCACGAACCGGAAAAATCGGTGACGGTAAAATCTTCGTCAGCGATATCAGTAAAATCGTCCGTATCCGTACGGGTGAAACGGATATCGAAGCCATTTAATAACACGCAATCGGAACTCGTCCCGATTGCTACGTTAACACTGGGTTTACTTCGGCAGTAAGCCCAAGCACGCTAGCGTGCAATTTATGGCGATTGATTAAAATTTAATCAATCGTTCTTCTCCAATCCATTGGGTTGGATATATAATGCACACCTTTATCTTAGACTAAAGGTGCTGCATGGATACTGCATACGTTATTGACACCCTCTTTGCCCTCTTTTCGATCACACTTATTATCTTGATGGTTCCCGGTTTTGCGATGCTTGAAGCTGGTTTGGTACGAACTAAAAACGTCTCCAGCGTATTGACCGTCAACGTCATGATTTACGCAGTGGCGTCGATGGCTTTTATTTTGGTCGGATTTCATCTGGCTTTTGGTGATTTTCAAAGTACGACGATGAGTCAATGGGCATTTTTTATGTTCCAAATGGCGTTTGTCGGAAAAGCGATTAATATTATGAGCGGTGGTGTGGGTGAACGTGCCCGTCTTTTGCCGTTGACCCTTTTTACAGTGATTATGGGTGCGTTGATCTATCCGACGGCGGTTAATATCAGTTGGGGAAGCGATTGGATCAAGGATACAATTTTTGATTTGAACTTTGTCGATTTGGCCGGTTCAACCGTTATCCACTCGACAGGCGGATGGGCATTGCTTGCCGCTATCTTGGTTATCGGGGCACGTAAAGGGCGTTATGTTCAAGGTCAAATCCGTGTTATTCCCGCATCCAATATTCCTCTAGTTGTTTTAGGGGCGATGTTATTATGGATTGGATGGTTTGGATTTAACGGCGGTTCTGTGGGATCGATTTCGACCAAAGAGGCGGCGGACAGTGTCGCATTGACGATTTTTAATACCAATACGGCAGGTCTTTCCGGCGCGATTATCACCGGTATCGCTATTTATGCACGCTATAAACTTTTCGATATTACGATGATCTTAAACGGCGCACTCGGAGGATTGGTAGCGATCACTGCGGGTCCTCATTTGTATACGATGATCGATTCTATATTGATCGGGGGAATCGGAGGTGCCTTGGTTGTTCTTGCGGTACCGTTGTTTGACCGCTTTCGCATCGACGATCCGGTTGGGGCCTTGTCGGTTCATTTGGTCAACGGCATTTGGGGAACGTTAGCCGTAGGGATTTTTGCCGCGGATTATGCCAACGGGATAACATTCCTGAACCAGCTCAAAGGGGTTGGGGTTATGGCTCTATTCGTCTTTAGCGTATCGTTCAGCATCATTTATCTTATTAATAAAGTTATACCGTTTCGCGCTTCGGATGAAGATCAGGTTCAAGGGCTGGATGTCAGCGAATGCGGACTTGAAGCATATCCGGAATTTAAACGGGCGATTTAATACCCTCTTAACACTTTTGTAACACTTCTTCACTATTCTTCTTTTGGGGCTTCTTGCCCCGTAAAAGACTCTTTTAACCACCACGTTGTATAATTTGTTAATGTTGCTTAAAAAGGGAAAATATGTCTATTTATCGTGAGTATGATATCCGTGGAATTTATGAAAAAGAGTTGAATGAAGAGACGATTACCCGTTTGGGATATGCGTTGGCGGATGAGATGAAACAATACGGTGAATACGTTGGTGTGGGGTATGACGCACGTTCTCATTCACCGATCCTTTTTGAATATTTAACGGCCGGACTGAATGCCGGAGGGATGAAAGTGCTTGGGATGGGTATGGTTCCGACTCCCGTCAACTATTTTTGCAATTATCAAGAATTTGATGGAATAACGGCGTGTGCATCGGTGATGATTACCGGTTCTCACAACCCAAGCGAATACAACGGATTTAAAATTACGATTGATAAAGCTCCTTTTTTCGGTGAATCGATTTATGCCCTCGGTCGTAAAATCGATGCTTTAGAATTTCCTTCTAAAGTAGAGCGTCAAGTGGTTGAGATCGATGCGCTCTCTCGCTATAAAACATATATGATCGAATCCTTCGGCCATTTGCGAGGGATGGGTCAACGGATTGTGTATGACTGCGGAAATGGGGTTGCCGGGCTCGCTATCGAGGATATTTTTAATGCACTCGATCTTAAAACCAAAGGAATTTACGTCGATCCTGACGGAACATTCCCGAACCACCATCCCGATCCGAGTGAAGAGCACAATCTTGAAGATATCAAAAAACTTCTAGCTTCCGAGGGGGACATCGCGTTTGCGTATGACGGTGATGCCGACCGCATCGCTGTATTGACTCCTAACAACAACATCAAGGGCGATATGATGGCGCTGCTGTTCGCCCTTAAGATGAAAAATCCGACCGTTATCGGCGAGGTGAAATGTTCGCAAGTGATGTACGACACTCTCCGCGCACGCGGTGCGACTGCGGTGATGTACAAAACGGGTCACTCCAATCTTAAAGTGAAAATGAAAGAACTTCACGCCGATTTGGCGTGTGAAGTGAGTGGGCATGTATTCTTTGCCGACCGCTATTTCGGGTATGACGATGCGATTTACGCAACGTTGCGTATGCTTGAACTCATTCACGAAGGGGTTGATTTGGATGCCGAAATCGCCAAACTTCCTCATGTCTTTTCGACTGAAGAGATTAAAGTGAAAACGACGGAGCATGAAAAATTTCCGTTGATGGCAAAACTGAAAGAGTTGCTCCAAACTCCTCCGGCATCGTTTCCGGCTATCAAAGAGATAATCGATGTTGACGGTGTTCGCGTTATTTTTGATAAAGGGTGGGGACTGGTGCGAGCGAGTAATACGACTCCGGTATTGGTAACCCGTTTTGAATCGACGGAGCAAACCGAAGCGATTCGGTATGAAGAAGCGCTGAACAGCCTTATCCAAGAAGCACAAAAGCAGTTGAAGGCCTAATGATGAAATCGATTACCTTAACCATGCCGCTGGATATGCATCTTCATCTTCGTGACGGTGAGATGTTGGAGACGGTAGCGCCCCTCACCTCATACAGTTTCAGCGGCGCATTGGTGATGCCCAACCTTGTCCCGCCCGTAACGACGTTAGAAGCGGTAAAAGAGTAC
>NZ_MIBU01000120.1:7494-19893 GCF_001830725.1 Sulfuricurvum sp. RIFOXYD12_FULL_44_77 | reverse complement strand
GGTCATAAAGATCACTTTGCACGCGCCGATAGCCGCCGCGATAGCCGATGCGGCAAGGTCGGCGTTAATGTTGTACCCCGGATGACCGACGATAGGATCACACCCGATAGGGGCGATGACAGGGATAAAACCCTCTTGCAAAAGATTATGGATGACCGAACCGTTGACACTCTCAACCCGACCCGTAAGACCGAATTTTGCTTCGTCTTTGGGCTTGGCACGCAAGAAATGGGCATCTTTGCCGCTAATTCCTATCGCTTTGGCACCGTAGGAGTTGAGGAGTGAGGTGATCTCTTTGTTGATCTCGCCGCTGAGTACCATCTCGACAATCCGCATCACTTCAGGGGTGCTGACCCGCTCACCGTCGATAAACTCGGTCGGGATTTTCAAATCGCTCAGAAGCTGAGAAATACGGCTTCCGCCGCCGTGTACGATCACCACTTTCACCCCGACGAGGTGAAGTAATACGATGTCCTGAGCAAATTTAGCTTTGAGTTCATCAGAGGTTTGCGCTGATCCGCCGTATTTAATGACAACGATCTCATCACGAAACTCTTTGATGAACGGCATCGCGTCCATTAGGGTTTTGACGGTATCAATTTTTCGCTGCATTTACATAATCCTTCACAGTAGTTATTAACGTCTCATCCAACGTTATGGAGAGTTCCAAAACGGACAGGGGGAGTTTAAATGACGACATTTTAACCAAGTCTTTTGAAGTTACCAATAGGCTAGTCGCTCCGGTACGCTCAAAAATCATTTCAAGTTCCCCTTGGGTAAAGAAGTGGTGATCTTCAAAATAAATTTTCTCTGCTACCTCAGGTAAATAGGGATCAAGTCTCTCAGGGCGTGCAATCGCCGTTACCAACACCATTTTTTCGGTTGGTTTTTTTATACTGACGGAGCGTTGGAAAGCTACTCTCTCCATCAATATGATCGCGTCTTTCCCCTTCCATAAACGTTCTCGATACGCTCCGGAGGGTAGGCAAAAAGGGTTTGGCGTAGGAACTGCGATTACAAGATCAAGCTTCTTAATAGAGTGTTTCCCATACCCGTCATCAAGCAATACCACTTCACACCCCATGGCTTTTGCCTCTGCAATCCCCCGCTCTCTGATCTCACTGACAATCACCGTAGCACTGGGAAGAGTCTCTGCATAGAGCATCGCTTCATCGCCGCTTCGAATCACGTCGCACAATATCGTCGATTTATCTTTGACGACAACCATTCCGCTGCTTTGCCGTCCATATCCCCGCAACACAATAGCAGGTTTATCAAAATGCCTTGCCAGTTCAATCACAACGGGTGTTTTTCCGCTCCCGCCGACGGTAAGATTACCGATACTGACGATCGGTATCCCTAACGATTTTGGAACGCTTCGACGATAGCGCAGATACGCACCGATACAATAAATCCAGCTTAGAGGCAAAAGGAAAAGAGAGAGGATTCTTTGGATCAACGAAGGGTGATACAGATACCGTTCACCCCATAGAACTAAAAAACGTTTCAAACGCGTGTAGAAGCTACATCCAAAATTGCGTCACAGATCTCTTCAACCTGATCATCGCTAAGAGCCGCGTAATTCGGGATCGAGAGTACCTGCTGATAGTTGCGAAGCGCTATCGGAAAATCATTAACACGCAATGAGTACTTTGATTTATAATAACTGAGCAAATGGAGCGGTATGTAGTGCAAACCGCACTCGATCCCACGAGCTGAGAGCTCACGTGCAAAAGAGTCACGGTTTTTGTCTACCTTGATGATATACAACGAATAGGGATGTTCGTCATTCGCAATCGGAAGTCTAATGTGAGGAGCATCTGCCAAACGCTCATTAAAAATTTCAGCAATGACACGTTGTCGCTCGATATTCTCATCTTGTTTCTCAAGCTGAATCAATATGGTAGCCGCATCAAGCGGACTCATCATATATTGACTCCCGATATCGACGACATCATAGATATAGCCTAGCCCCTCATCCTCGATCACCATCGCGTGATTGCGGAGTGAGCGCGCACGCTCCATAATATCTTCATCATCACACACCATCATCCCGCCGTTACAAACGTTGCGACGTAAATGGGGGCTGAAATCAAAACAGGTGATATCGGCACCGGTAGAGCCGATTTTTTGCCCTTTATAGGTTGCACCCAAAGCATCCGAAGCATCTTCAACAATTTTAACATCGTATTGTTTTGCCATCGCATACAACCGATCCAACTCGACACTTTGTCCCGCGATATGAGAGACAATTACCGCTTTGAGTTTTTTGGATTTGTTTTCAGCCAAGTAAGCTTCGAGTTTATCCAAATCGATCGTAAAGGTATCGGGATTAATATCGATAAAAATCGGCTCGGCATCGAAATGGCGAACAACTTCTGGAACGGAAGGGTAGGCATTGATAGAACAAAGTACTTTATCACCCCGCTTGAGATCAATCGCCAACATCGCCAAATGCAGAGCCGCAGTACCGTGTGAGGTAGCCAAAGCGTACGTTGCTCCGACATACGATTCAAATGCCGCTTCTAAATCTTCGACAATATTCGGGGCTTCCCCGTCGAACACCTCGTCAATCTTCTCACGTTCATCTCCGCCGACTTCGACACGGTAAAATGGGATACTCATATTCTCTTCCTTTTTTATAGGGTGATATCTCTAGGATAATTAAAATCATGGTTGAGCGTTCGTGACGTCAATTTTGCGATAACAGGCATACGCCGTTTGAATTGATTCTGATAAATTCTTTTTACTATCATACCGACTAATTCAGGGTTTTCGCCATCCGCTATCATCTCTTCAGAGGTATGGCGCTCTTCCACATACCGTTTTAAGACACGATCAAGATCGCTGTAGGGATAGCCGATCTCCGCTTCATCACTCTGCCCTGCCCACAAATCAGCTGAGGGAGGTTTGTCGATAATCGCCTCAGAAACCCCTAAATAGCGAGCCAACTCGAACACTTCTGTTTTATACAGATCGCCGATCGGATTCAGAGCACTCGCCAAATCTCCATACACTGTTCCGTATCCGAGCATCAGTTCACTCTTGTTGCTGGTACCCAACACCAAAGCCCCTTCGCGTGCAGAAATATCAAATAATGTTACCATTCGTAACCGAGCAGAGAGGTTGCCGATCCGCAGCGGTGACATATCGGTGGATTCATACGCACGAAGCATCGGTTCGATACTGTGTGTTTCGGATCGAAGTCCAAATACGTTGCATAGTTCTTCCGCATCATCGAGTGAGTTTTGGGATGAATAGTGTGAGGGCATTTTGATACAAAGGAGATCATCACCGAACGCACGATGTGCTAACACTGCCACGACCGCCGAATCAATCCCTCCGCTAAGACCCACAACCACTTTGTGCAAACCTGTTTTACGGACTTCCTGACTCAGAAATTTACTCAAATACCGGCTGATCAGCTCGTATTTACCCACGTATTAACCTTATTTTTGTATTAACTATTTGTATTATAACTAATTATTTTATCAAAGAAGTCAACATTCGGTTAACGAAATACGTGCCAATTCGTCCTTATCAAATCCCGCCTTTGCTCTCGCGACACAGTTGATATTAATTTTACGCGGAAAGCTCTTAGGATAATGTTTTTCGATGATCTCAAAATAGCTGGAAGTACTTTTACCCACACGTTCACAAGCATATTCAAACCATACGTCCCCTTTACGGACATGATCGATCTCTTCGTCTAAAATCACATGCAACGCCGCGATAATTTTTTGTATCATCGGATCAGACGCATGAGGCTGTAATTTACGTAAAATAAGGGGAGTAGCATCCAAACCGTTGGCTTCAAGATAACGTGGCACTACCGCCATCCGCTCATATAAATCCAAGGTACGCATGGATGCTTCAAACAAGGCATCATGCACCGGATACTCGCCGTAATAACCTCCCAGTTCTTTGAGTAATGATTCAATCATCTCAAAATGGCGCACCTCATCGTCCGCCACAACAAGCCAATCCATCTCAAATTTTTCACCGCAATTACGAAAGCGATACACCGCATCGAGAGCCAAATCGATCGCGCTGTACTCGATATGGGCAATCGCATGGAGAAGGAGAACTTGTCCTTGTGAAGTATTGAGTTTAGTCCGTCTGGGAACCTCTTTGGGATCGATGATCGTACAATGTTCGCGATACGAGGGGTGGGTAAAAACGATAGGCTTAGTTGCGCTATCGCGTGTAATATCGCCGCGACAATAGGCATCGTAAAACTCTCGAAACAGAGCTATCTTCTCACTCGGCGTAGAGGTGGTTAAAAGGGTTTCTAACGTGCTATAGAGTTCCATAAAAGCCATTATATCGTATACTCTCAATTATGAAATCATCCGAAAAAGCCTACACCCTCTATATCCTCAAATGCAGTGACGATACCTACTATACGGGGATTGCCGTCGATATAGAAAAACGGCTGAATGAGCACAACACGTCGGAAAAGGGAGCTAAATACACCCGTTCCCGCCGCCCTGTGATACTGATGTATAGCGAAACGTGCACCGATAAAAGCACTGCACTCAAACGGGAACTCGCGATCAAACGGATGAAACGTGCACAGAAAGAGGCGTTATGGACCTGTGGATAAAAATCGCCCTCATCCTCCTCATAGCAGCACTGGTTTACCGCGAAATCCTCAAATCAGCAGCGCAGCACCATGAACGCCCTATCCAAAAAATAAACGCAAGTTTTACGAGTCTTGTGATGGTAAGTGCTACAGTAGGTGCTTTTACGTACATTGGGATGAAAATGACATGGATCGAAACACGCGATTTGCGCCCCTATATCCCTAAAAACTCTCCCCAAATGGTGAGTCTGTTTGATCGCGGCGTCATTGAACTAGAGGGGATGGTGATCAAAACCAATCTTGCCGAAAAAGGGGAACTCTCCACCCTCGCCGATAAACTGACTAAAGAGTGCAATAGCGATCAAGGATGTGAAGTTCAAAAAATGTTTGACTATGTCACCCATATCCCTTATAAAACTGACTATACCAGCCGTAATGCCAAAAAAGTGGTAGAGAGTAACTGGGGTGATTGTGATGACAAATCCAACCTCTTTGCCTCATTACTGAACGAAAAAGGGTATGAGTATCGCTTTGTCTATGTACCTCATCATGTTTTTGTCATTGTCCACCTAAATGATACCGACGACCTCCCCTTTCTAAGTGCCAGACTTAACATAGAGGGGAAAAACTTCTACTATGCCGAAACTACTTCAGAGGGGGCTAAAATCGGCGAATTCAACGGACAATTCCCTCACTCTTTCGAAGGGATTTATGATTTAGAGAACAATACACCGGTAGAACTCGAGAGTGTCTCTTTCGGAATGAGTTAACGAGAGACAGAGTGCCCGATTTATGCTAAAATATGACTAAAAAAGAGCCTACTATGGAAATCCTCAAACGTCCTATGGGCGACTATCAAACCAACTGCTATATTGTTAAAATTGACGGAAAAGAGATTATCATCGATCCGGGGATGGGGGCAACGGAATGGGTAGTCTCTAATGTCAAAAATCCCGTAGCGATCCTCAACACCCACGGTCATTTTGACCATGTCTGGAGTAACAGTGAACTCCAAAACAAGCTGAATATCCCCCTCTACACCCCCAAAGGGGATGTAATGTTGCTACAAAACAGCACATGGATGCCGGGACTTCCTCCGTCAACTCCCGATATTGAAGTAGACGGTGACCAAACATTCGACATCAGCGGTATCGAAGTGAAATTCCACCATTTTCCCGGCCATTGCCCCGGATGTTCCATGATCGAGATCGGTGATGTAATATTTAGCGGAGATTTTTTATTCAAAAACTCAATCGGGCGGGTTGATTTCCCCTATTCCGATCCAAGTGCTATGAAAGAGAGCTTGAAGAAGTTTTCAAAGATGAGGGGGGATAAAACGCTTTACCCAGGACATGGGGAAGCGACGAGTGTCTATGCGGAACAGCAGCATGTCGCGTACTGGATTCGCTCGATTTAAGGCTCGATATTTTTCAAAAGGTCTAGACGAAGGACATGGCGCTCCGTAACGACCGTTTTGAACTCCCCTTCAAACACTTTAATCTCATGAACGAAGCCGCGAACCGTGACGTTACGCTTTCGACCCTCTTTTTGATGTTCGGTCGCTTCAAACGTAACACTGTCTCCGACTCTCACAGGCGCTAAAAAAAGGCAGTTACATGAGGCTAAGACGACATTGGGCTCATTGACGGCGACCATAGCGGCAAAATCGGCTGCACTGAAAATAAATCCGCCATGTACCAGCCCCACGTCATCGGCACGCATAACTTCTGTCGTATCCAAGACTACTTTTGCGTACCCGCTTTCCAACTTAATAATCTCTCCGCTGTAAACGGTATTGATTCTCTCATGCGTATTCAGTGCCGTTTGCGGACTGATCGCTACTTGAATCATCTCATTCATAATATCTGTCGCTTGCTCTTTAGCCAAAATTACCCTCTTTTAATCCGTATGTATCCCCGCTTGGGTGCAGGGTAGCCCTCTATTGTTTTACTACTATCGGCAGGATCGAGAAAATCTTCAAGGCTTTGCGATTCAATCCAATCGGTTTTACGCTGTTCATCCGATGTCGTGAGTACCGTCCCCAACACTTCAACGGAGGTAAATCCGGCACGGATACACCAGTTTTCAAGAGCTTTAAGGGTCGGAACAAAATAGACGTTGGTGATTTTGGAGTAGCTTCCGCTCGGACAAAGAGCAACAGGTTCCTCACCGTCAATGATAAAGGTATCGAGATAAATCTCTCCCCCCTCTGCTAAACCTTGAGCAAGAGCTTTGAGCATCGCAATCGGATCACTTCGGTGATAGAGGACACCCAGACAGAAAATGACATCAAATTTTTCTTCATAATAGGGCAGATGCTCCACTCCGAGGAGTTCATAGACGATATCACTTTTGACAAAATGGTTGATAAGATCAAACTGCGATTGAAAGAGGGCTGAGGGGTCAAATCCGACCACTTTGGCGGGTGCATCTTCGAGAAAACGGAACATATAATAGCCGTTGTTACACCCGATGTCGGCCACTTTTTTACCACTCAGGTTAAAATGGGGACGGAGGAAGTTGTATTTGAGGTCTGAACGCCATTCGGTATCGATAAAAAGACCGAACAGATCAAACGGCCCTTTTCGCCATGGCATCATAAGGCGGGCAACACGTTCAAGTTCTGCGATATTTACCGTCTCTTTGGTCGTTACTTTTACAGTATTGCCGAGTTCGACAGCAGATTCAATTGTTGGAAGCTGTTGTAGCGCTTCACGCAGCGGAGCGATATTTTTCCATGTCATCCATTTTGAGCGCTCTTGCCGAACCGTATTTAAATCCATCGTGACTCCTCACATTTGTCCTGAAATTTTATCCGTTTTTGGCTAAAATACCCCCATGCGAATAGAAAAAAAAGCCACCCTTATTTCCACTATTGTCGCCTTTTTGTTGGTGACGTTTAAACTTACTGTCGGCATTATCAGCGGTTCTGTTGCTGTTTTAGCCTCTGCTATCGATTCACTCCTTGATATGGTCGTATCGCTCTTTAACTATTTTGCCCTGCACAATTCCGACAAAGAACCGGATGAGAATTTTAACTTCGGCCGCCGAAAACTTGAGCCTCTCGCCGCTGTTATCGAAGGGACTATTATCAGTCTTTCGGCACTCTTTATCCTCTACACCGCCATCTCAAAAATGGTTCAGGGGAGTGTCATAGAGCATTTAGATCTCTCGGTCGGGGTGATGGTGGCATCCCTCGTTATCACGGCTGGGCTGGTTTTCTTTCTCAATCATGTTGCAAACAAAACAGGAAACATGGTAATTGCAGCCGATGCTCTCCATTATAAAACCGATTTACTCAGTAATGGTGCCGTTTTAATCTCGCTCGTATTTATCTCTTTTACCGAATACACGTTTATCGATCCGTTACTCGGGATCGGAATCAGTATCTATATGATCTATTCCGCATTTCCTCTTATAAAAGAGGGGATTCTAATGCTTCTTGATGCCGCGCTCGATTCTGATAGCGTTGCCAAGATTACAAAGCTTTTGAACTCTCAACTCGATATCAACAGCTACCATGATTTACGTACCCGCCGCTCGGGAAGTGATATCTACCTGAGTGTACATATCGTTTTTAGTATCAGCACCTCTTTGTATGATGCCCATATGGTCGGAGATCGAATCGAGTTGGGTCTGAAAAATCTTTTCCCCGAAAACAATGTATACGCCCTTATCCACCTCGATCCGTATGATGATTCTGAAGAAGAGCACTTAAGTTAAACGTATTAGTTAAGAGATACAATATATCCGATAAAATTATTAAAATCATAATATAAGGATATAGTAATGAGACCTTTTTTCGTCATTCCTCTCACTCTAGCTTCCACACTTTTGATCGCATCACCCTCATCGCAAGAGCAAATAGCCCTAAAAGGGAATCAAATTTCAAGTGCATTGCTCCAAAAACTCGGCGGTGAATTAAAAAATCAAATGCAAACCGCCGGTGTTATGGGAGCACTCCATTTTTGTTCTCAAAATGCCCTAACACTGACGGAACAAGTAGCCAAAGAGTCAAAAACATCCATCAAACGGATCAGTATCAACTATCGCAATCCGGTGAATAAAGCAAATGCGGAGGAGACAACTCTTCTACAAGAATGGGAGAAACTGGTTAAAAATGGCCAGCCCCTCCCCTCTCATAAAGTCGTTACTATTTCAGAGAACAGTGCCATGTTTTATAAACCGATTGTGATAAACAATGAAGCGTGTTTAAAATGTCATGGAAATGTCGAGGGGGATTTAGCAAAAGTAATTAAAGCGACGTATCCTGAAGACAGGGCGACCGGCTATAAAATGGGAGATTTACGAGGGATGATCGCCGTAACTATCGAACGCGACTAAGGGGGAAGCCCTTAGTTCTTTTAACGTGCATACTCGATAACTCTGCTCTCTCGGATGACATTCACTTTGATCTCTCCTGGAAACTGCACTTTTTGAGAAATCTCATCGGCAATCTCTCGGGCGATCAATACGGTCTCATCATCATTGACACTTTGAGCACTGACGATGACCCGCACTTCACGACCCGCATTGATCGCGTAAGCTTGTTTAACCCCCGCTTTTTGGGTGGCGATCTCTTCGATTTCGCTTACTCGGCGTAAAAAGCTCTCCAATACTTCCCGCCGCGCACCCGGACGGGCGGCAGAGAGGGTATCGGCCGCACACACCGCCGCACACTCGATACTTTTGATCTCTTCGTGACCGTGATGGGCATAAATAGCATTGATAACCACAGGATCTTCGCTGTAGCGTCGGCATAGCTCGGCACCGATATCGACATGGTTACCGCCGTTATCTTGCGTCAACGTTTTACCGATATCATGAAGCAACCCCGCCCGTCTTGCAAGCTTGATATCTCCCCCCATCTCTGAGGCCATAATTCCTGCCAAATGAGCAACCTCTAACGTATGAGCAAGTGCATTTTGACCATAGCTTGAGCGATATTTGAGTCTTCCGATAAGTTTCATCAGCTCAGGATGAACACCTTGAAGTCCAAGCTCAAAAATGATCTCTTCCCCTTCACGTGTCGTCGCCTCTTCAAATTCATCGCACACTTTTTGGTATACCTCTTCGATACGTGCGGGCTGAATACGGCCGTCTTGGATCAAAAGTTCTATCGTTTTCGTCGCAATTGCACGGCGATAGAGATTAAAACTGCTGACAATGATCGCATTAGGCGTCTCATCGATGATGATATCGACCCCGCTGACCATTTCGAGGGTTTTGATATTACGCCCCTCTTTACCGATAATACGCCCTTTTAGCTCATCATCATCGAGGTGTATAACACTGATGAGCCGCTCTGCCGCATACTCTCCTGCAAAGCGTGAGGTTGCCTGTGCCAAAATATAGTTGGCCTTGCGTTTAAGCAGCTCTTTGGATTGCTCTTCTAATTTGCGTAGTTCTCTCGCTAAATCCAGACGTTCATTCTCACGTATCTGGTCTAATAAAATCATTTTCGCTTCGTTCACCGATAAGCCGGAACGCTGCTCTACAATCACCTTTAACTGTTCACTTTTTTGGCGGTAGTCTTCTTTTAATTTCTCTAAAGCACGCTCATTACGTTCTAAATTAAGCCGTCTGTTTTCAATTGTATTTCGCTCGTGTGCAATCTTCTCTTCTTCACTATGTCGAAGAACTTCAAACTCACGTTCAGCACGTTCCATTTTCTCTTCACGCAAAGAGAAATCTTTTTTGACTTGCTCAGACGTCTCGTCGTACCGTTTTTGAGCCTCTTTTTCGATCTCACGCGATCGTAGTGAAGCACGCTCTAAAATCAGGTGTGCTTCATTTTCAATCGCTTTGGATTTCGCTTTCGCCTGTTCTAAATAGAGATCAAAATGTGAGGCGGTAATCTTTTTTGAAATTAAAAATCCGACTAACCCGCTGATGAGGGCAACTGCGCCCCCTACGAGTAGTTCGTTTAACATTGGTTTTCCTCATGCCCTGAGCCCCGTATGGGGTAATGAGCAGATCTCCTTGCACGTCGTAATCATCACATACATTTTGCGTCGTTTGACACGCGCATGATTGAATAAAAATCGTAAATGGTTTCGTTTTCAGGGTCGGAAAAAATCGATCATACATCCCTTTACCGAAACCTACTCGGCGCAGTGACCCGTCCACCCCTACTACAGGGACAATAGCTACATCTATTAAATTATATTTTCTATACGAATTCCGCGGCTCATAAATCCCAAAAGCTTTACATTCCAACGGGTGCCTAAATGGTACCATTTTGAAACTGACGCCATCCATAAACGGCAAAAATACCTTTTTATCCCGCCGTAGCGATCGAATTGTTTTGCGAATATCGGCTTCAAAACCGATCGGCCAATAGACCAATATCCGTTTTCCTTCCAAAGCTTTTATAACCTGTTGTAATTGCTTGTTAACGGTTGCATCACGAACCTTTTTAGTACTAGGAGAGAGAGACTTGAGCCGATTTAAGCAATGAGCTCGAAAATCACTTTTGGACACTTTTTACCTTTGCTTCGTTATAATCTTCATTATTTTATCTAAAAAAAGGTTTTGTATGCGTTTTTCAACTCTCCTAATCCCTTTACTCTCATTCACCCTTCTTTTTCAAGGATGCAGCGAAGAATCCGAAAATGAAGCCATGGTTTCAACCGCTAGCTTTACCCTTATGGATACCCAAGGCAGAAGCTACAGTGTTGAAAAGCAAGGAACCAACTTCACCCTTGATGCCGGTGATGACAAAGTTGTCCTTTTTGATATCTTCGCCACATGGTGTCCCCCGTGTCAAGCAGAAGTGAAGCACCTTGGTAATTTACAGAAAAAATATGGAGAGGATCTCATCATTATGGGGATCACTATCGAAGAGGATAAAAGTAACGCCGAACTCGAAGCTTTTCGTGAAAAGTTCAAAGGGGGAGATTACCTTATCGCGAATAAGGCCGACAATCAAAATCTCGCTCGCGCCATCGCTTCAACTATCGGAGTAGGACAACAATTCCCGATTCCTCTCATGGTCCTTTATCATAACGGAGAATACGTCACTCACTACGCCGGAGCGACTCAAGAAGAGATTCTCGATCGTGATATTGCTCTGGCATTAGGGAAATAAATTATGTTTTCATTTATAAAAAAAGGGCTTCAAAAAACCGTTGAAGCAATCAGTGCGATTATTCCTGAGAAAAAAGCAACAATTAGTAAAGATGAACTCGAAAATATCCTCCTCGAAGCCGATGTCGAATACGATCTTGTCGAAATCATTCTCAGAGAACTGTATCAAAACGATATTACCCGCGAGCAACTCCGTTCCAAACTTCTAGCAACGCTGAGTTTTGCCCAAAATACTCTCCCCGACAATCCTAATAAACCGACGGTGACTCTCATCATCGGCGTTAACGGTGCAGGAAAAACAACCACCATTGCCAAACTGGCGCAACACCATCTGAACAACGGTGAGCGAGTTATTCTCGGTGCGGGCGATACCTTCCGTGCCGCCGCCATCGAACAACTCACCCGCTGGGCGGATAAACTCGAAATCCCTATCGTCTCCTCCCGCCAAGGGCATGATCCCAGCGCCGTAGCCTACGATACGATCGAATCGGCGAAAGCACGCGGTTTCGAGCAGGTGATCATCGACACAGCAGGACGCCTCCACACCCAAACCAATCTCGGCAATGAGTTGAAAAAAATAGTCCGTATCTGCGACAAAGCCCATACCGGAGCACCGCATCGTAAAATCCTCATCCTCGACGGAACACAGGGCTCTTCGGCGATTGCCCAAGCCAAAGCGTTTAACGAGATGGTAGGGGTGGATGGGATCATCATCACCAAACTCG
>NZ_MIBU01000120.1:0-7484 GCF_001830725.1 Sulfuricurvum sp. RIFOXYD12_FULL_44_77 | reverse complement strand
TAGGGGTGGATGGGATCATCATCACCAAACTCGACGGTACGGCCAAAGGGGGATCGGTATTCTCTATCGCCTACGCCCTATCGCTTCCGATCCTTTACATCGGTGTAGGAGAACAGCCTGAACATCTGATACCGTTTAACAAATACGAATTTGTGGATGGAATTTTGGATGCTATATATTCTGAATGAACGATAAGGTGTATTAGTTAAGGATTAATATTTTTAGCGTATACTTAAATCTTTTCAAAAAAAGAAATATCACTTTTTAAAAATATGCGTTTATCCGTTTTATTTTTCGATGTCATTAAGTGAAAACACACATGAATAAGGAATAGTATGAAACGAATTGTCATCAAAGTCGGAAGCGGTGTCCTCATGGAAAACAACGGCATCGCAAAAGAGCGGATGCTCAACCTCGTTACCCTCATCGCCAAACTGCAAAAAGAGTATGAAGTCATATTGGTTAGCTCCGGTGCCGTATCCTCGGGTTATACTGCATTGAAACTGGATCGAAAAGAACATATCAGTAAAAAAGTCCTCGCTTCTCTCGGACAACCGATCCTAATGAGCAGTTACAAACGAAAATTTGATATTTTCAATATTTCAACCTCACAGATACTTCTGACCGAAGAGGACTTTGATTCACGTAAACGGACTGCTATCTTTAGCGAAATCATCGATACTCTTTTAGCCCATAACATTGTCCCTATCGTCAATGAAAATGATATCTCCACAACTTCCGAACAGGTTTTCGGAGACAATGACCAATTATCCGCACATGTCGCGCATTATACGAATGCGGATCTTCTCATAATTTTAAGCGATATCGACGGATACTATAACAAAAATCCAAACGAAAATCCTGATGCGGTGATTCTAAAAGAGGTTCATTCTATTCCGGATGAAGCCCTTAGTGCCGAGCATACGCCAAACAACGCCTTTGCAACCGGCGGTATCGTAACCAAACTTATGGCGGCAGAATTTTTGATGAAACATAACCGCAAGATGTTTTTATGCAGCGGATATAATTTACAGACGATAGAGAGCTATTTACTTGAGGGAATACACGACTCCGGTACACTTTTTAGCATTGGGGCTTAATAAAAAATTCTATCACTAACCAAATTATATTTTTCATTACGCTACAATAGGATGAAAACAAAATGAAAGGTAAGATTTTATGCCTGAGATTAGTAGATTTCTAGGAATACATATTTTGATGTATTTTAACGAGCATAATCCTCCCCACTTTCATGTAGAATATAACGAATTCAAAGTCTCTATCCGTATTGATACGCTGGGGATATTAGAGGGAAAAGTCCCCTCAAAAGTTATGGGATTGGTTGTCGAATGGGCAGAAGACCATCAAGATGAATTGATGGAAAACTGGAAAAGCCTCCAAGCAACCGGCGAATATTTTAAAATTTCTCCATTGGTGTAGATCATGCTAAGTATTATAAAAGCCGAATATCTTGACAGTTACAAATTATCCATTGAGTTCAGTGATGGTCGAAGTGGTATTGTTGATTTGGAATCTATGGTCAAAAGTTTCAAGCCTTTCCACTCTTTGCAAAATAAAAATCTGTTTTCGAAATTTGAGGTGGACTATACAATACGATGGTCAGATGAACTCGATATCGCCCCTGAATACCTCTATTTCAAAGCATTTGAAAACGATCAAAACCTGAAACCTCTTTTTGATGAATGGGGTTATGTTGCGTAACAAGAAAGAAATTTAATGGCCAAGAAAAAAAACGTCCTCTTCGAATGTCAGCACTGCGGATTTACCACCCCCAAATGGATGGGAAATGTACCAACTGCGGCGGATGGGACAGTTTTGTCGAACTGAGTGAACAACAGCAGGAGGTGATCAAACTCACCTCCACATCTTCACCCTCAGCAGGCACAAAAGCCAAAGAGATCACTCAGATCGTCGAAGAGCATACCGAACGTTTTTCCAGTGACGATGCCGAACTCGATATGGTGCTCGGAGGTGGAGTCGTTCCCGGCTCACTTGTCCTAATCGGTGGAAGCCCGGGTGTCGGGAAATCGACCCTGCTTCTCAAAATCGGCTCGAATCTCGCAAAACAAAATCGTAATGTTCTCTACGTATCGGGTGAAGAGAGCGAAGGACAGATTAAACTTCGTGCCAACCGTCTGGGGGCGAATGTCGATAACCTCTATCTCCTCGCCGAAATACGGCTGGAACAGGTACTTGCAGAACTCCATGAGCGCGCTTACGAGTGTATCATCATCGACTCGATTCAAACCCTCTATTCCGAAACCATCGCTTCAGCTCCGGGATCGGTGACGCAGGTTCGCCAGATCACCTTTGATCTGATGCGGATCGCCAAAGAACGTCGTATTGCGATCTTCATCATCGGTCATATTACTAAAGAGGGGTCTATCGCAGGGCCTCGTGTCTTGGAGCACATGGTCGATGTCGTCCTCTATTTCGAGGGGGATAGCGGACATGAACTCCGAATACTTCGCGGATTTAAAAACCGTTTTGGCCCTACGAGCGAAATCGGGGTGTTCGAGATGCGTCACGACGGACTCGTTTCGGCGAAAGACTTATCCTCACGCTTTTTCAACCGTACTAAATCCCAAAGCGGCTCTGCCCTCACCGTTATAATGGAAGGGACTCGCCCGATAGTGCTCGAAGTTCAAGCACTCGTGAGCGATACCCACGCTCCCAATCCAAAACGTCAAGCAACGGGGTTTGAGAACAACCGTCTCAACATGCTTTTAGCTCTTTTAGAGCGAAAACTTGAAATCCCTCTCAATAGCTATGATGTTTTTATCAATATCACGGGGGGGATCAAAATCACCGAAACCTCTGCTGATTTGGCGATTCTTGCCGCCATTATCAGCAGTTTTCGAAACCGTGCTATCTCCAAAGAGACCGTTTTTATCGGTGAGGTCTCCCTTGTCGGTGACATTCGTGAGGTGTATCAACTCGACCAGCGGCTCAAAGAGGCAGCCTCTCAGCAGATCACCAAAGCACTCATTCCGAAAAAACCGATCGAAAAAACAACCATCAAATGTTACGAAATTGACGAAGTAAGCAAACTTTTGGAGTGGTTTTAACCTAAAATTTCGTATAATAAACGAATCATATACCAAGGATATTTTATGCCAGTATGTTCAATTGTTGCCGATCACAAATCTGAAGAACGATACACTAAACTCTCACTAGCCTATTCAACCGAAGAAGAGCGTCAAATGATTGAAAATGCGATTGCAGAGTGTACTCCTTTATGCTCTCTTAAAGCTAATATTTACGGCGGTTCCGTTACAGAGGGGAAACGAATGATCACTATCGAATACAGTGATGATTGTGACCGTGAAGGCGGAAAAGTATATGAAGCGATCATCAAGCAATTAGGAATTGACGAGTGCCATTAAACAACAATGCAGCTAATCTAAGCGTCCAACGGCTCAAAGAGTTTGCTGAGGGAAATGAAACGTTTCAACAAACCTATTTTAAAAAACATGAAACCCAATTGCTCAATCTTGTCAAAGAGGGACAAAATCCCCGAGCCCTCTTTATCGGATGTTCTGATTCACGCGTTATTCCCGATCTTATCATTCAATCGAGTCCCGGTGATCTGTTTGTCGTTCGTAATGTCGGTAATTTCGTCGCTCCCTATAAAGCGGATGAAGATTTCCACTCGACAGCAGCTGGAATCGAGTATGCGGTATTGGCATTAGAAGTATCCGAAGTGATTATCTGCGGGCACTCCCACTGCGGAGCTATCGAAGCACTCTATAAATCCTCATGTGATACCTCAATGAGGCATACTGCCAAATGGCTTACCCTCGGTGAAAAAGCCAAAAAGATGGCTTTACTTGCATTGGGGGAGAGCGCTCCGCGTGAAGAGTTGCTCCGTGCCACAGAGCAGCTCTCAATCGTGACGCAGATCGAAAATCTTCTCACCTATCCGTATGTCAAAAAATTGGTCGAAGAAGAGAAACTGTTTATTCATGGATGGTATTACGATATTGAAACGGGAGTCATTGAATATTATGACCCCGATACCTATCAGTTTCGTCCGCTCAGCGAATTAGGGGATTAAATTTCCCCTTTAGCGTTACATATCTAAATATAAGAATAGCGCTGAGAGAAAATAGTTGGTAATAAAAATCGCTACCGCCGAATAGACAACGGCATAAATCGTTGACTCCCCTACTCCGCGTGCTCCTCCGTTTGTGTGATATCCGATATAGGTTCCGATCGAACTTACGATAAACCCAAAAATAGCCGCTTTAATGATCCCGGTCAAAATATCATCGAATTCACCCAGTCGCAACAATGTCTCTTGATAGCTAATCGGATTAATCCCTAAAACACCTGTCGAAATCAAGTACCCCGACCCTATCGCGATAAAATCAAACCAAATAACCAATAACGGCAGTGAAATCACCGTCGCAATGATACGGGGGGTAATAAGATACTCTTTCGAATTAACCCCCAAAATATCAATAGCATCGATCTGTTCACTCACTCTCATCGTCCCAAGTTCTGCCGCCATTGCACTGATAGAACGTGAAATCAACATTAATGACGCGAAAACAGGACCAAGTTCTCGACTAATAGAGAAAAACATGGTGTATCCGATAAAGTTTTCAGCACCGAATTGATGAAACCCGTTATAGAGTTGAATCGCTAAAACCATCCCCGTAAAGAGTGCGGTAAGGGTAACTACTCCCATACATCCCATCCCGATGACATCGATCTGTGTCAACACGATTTTGTACCGCTTGATAGCAAGGGGGTAGAGTTTAAAAAGTTTTGCTTGGAATAAAATAAACATGCCAAAGCGCTCAATTGTCATAAAAGCATGAATAAAAGGGCGGCCTATATAGCCTAAAAGTGTCTCTACCATCAAAATTTCCTTCTTTTCTTCTGCTAAGTTTACCAAAATTTAGGTTAGGGAACGTGGCAAATTTCATAAGTTTCTCGCTACAATAAAGAATTAACTTTACCCAGGAGCTATGGATGGCTGAAAAAGAGAAAGACGAACACGCAACCGAAGAAGAAGGTAAGAAAAAATCGAGCAGCATGCTCTTGATTATTATCATCGCCGTTTTGGTGTTGATTTTGGTAATCGGAGGGGTTGTTGCCGCATTGATGATGGGGAATAATGATGCGGCTACTGAAGCGGGTCACGGAGCTAAAACCGAAGTTGCAGCAGATGCACACGGCAGCGAAGGGGAAGCAGCAGACGAGGGAAGCGGTAGCACAACTCATGTTAGCGGCGAAGCAGTTACAGAAGTGGGACTTATGTTCCCACTCGATACCTTTACTGTCAATCTTTTAAGTGAAAGCGGCCGCCGCTATCTCAAAGTAGAAATGAACCTTGAAATCGAAGGGGAAGAGCTCTCTCCTGAACTTGAAACAAAGAAACCGATCTTCCGCGATATTATTATCCGAATTTTGAGTTCAAAATCACTTGAAGAGATCTCTACCATCAAAGGGAAAGAGAAACTAAAAGAGCAAATTGTCAATGATTTGAATATGCGTCTCAAAGACGGCAAAGTCAAAAACGTCTATTTCACCGACTTCGTGGTGCAATGATCGGCATCGACCTCATCAAAACTGACCGTATGAAACGCTTCTTGGAGCGTTTCGGAGATCGGGGACTTCATAAATTTTTATCCGAAAATGAAATTCTCTTCATTAAAAATTACCGCAATGCCGCAGGTTTTTGGGCAGCCAAAGAGGCATGTGCCAAAGCTCTCGGATGCGGTATCGGAGCCGAATGCGGGTTCCACGATATTATCCTCTCTAAAACTCTCAAAGGTGCTCCCGTCATCAATCTCTCGACTGAAGTGTCTGAACGTTTCAAGATTACCGATCTCTCGGTATCCATCACCCATGACGGCGAGTACGCCATTGCCGTCGTAGCACTAGAAAAATCCTCCAAATAACCAAGGTCAACCATGCAATCTTCTGAACTTATCACTATCCAAAAATACGCAGCACGTCACCATATTAGTATTTTTAGCGTCATTAAAAAAACAATGAACGGAGAGTTGCCGACCGTTGTGAAAGAAGAGAACGGCAAAGAGGTAACGTATATCGTGATGAACCCCTCAACAGCTCATCCGCAGAATGAAGTACGTAGTAATGATAATGAAGAAGTCGAAATCGATTATAAAAAAGCATATGAAGATTTAAATAAAGAGTATCTTATTTTAAAAACGAAGTATCAAAAACTCGTCGATATGCTGGAGGGGTAAATCACCCTCCCCCGACGAAATCAAGCAGCTCTATCGTATCACCCTCTTTTAAAAGAGTATTTCCCCACGCATCTTGTTTTACAATCTCCATATTAAGAGCAGAGGCCATTACACGCTCCTCTACCCCCAAAGAGCGGATAAGATCTAGCATTGTAGAGCCTTCATTCACTTCGCGTACTTCTCCGTTTACTTTGATCTGCATAGACTCTCCTACATTGACATTTTAATAAGTTGCGCAATAGCAAAGCTTTTCTTGGCTATTGCGAAATCGTACGGTGTTGCTCCGTCATTGTTTTTTAGATTCGGATCGGCGTGAGCTTTGAGGAGAAAATCAACAATTTTTTCATTCTCAATGAACGCTGCTTGATGCAACGGTGTGATCCCGTCATTATTGGCAAGATTGACATCCGCATGAGCCATCACAACAAAGGTTACCAACTCCAAGTTTTTTTTCTTGATCGCTAAAATGAGCGGGGTATTTCCCCGAAAATCCTGTGCATTGATATCGGCACCATGGTCGAGCAAAAGTTGCGCTATTTTTAAGTCACCCATTTTGATCGCGACATGCAATGCACTCAGACCCGCTTTGTTTTGTTCATCAACATTTTTATGCAAACGCAGATGATTTTTGATTTTTCCGATATCACCCTCGAACGCTCCATCATGCAATACTCCGCTGAAAAGAACACTGGTGACAACACACAAAGCAATTACTAAACGCATCGACTACTCCTTGATAAAACGGATCATCTTAAACCGCTCGCCCATCAGAGATGGTGTGATCAAAATCTTTACTTTTTCGAGTTCTTGGGCATAAATCTCATCTCCTGCATGCTCTTTTAGCATCGCCATCAAATCTAAAATTCCCATCTCTACCAATGCCACCAGTTGTGTCGCATACTGAGCACATACGATCCCCTGAGCTTCATACGCCTCTTTAACGTGGGTAAAGTTGACATCATACGTAATATCACTTTTTCCGAACGCAACGGATCGGTTGAGCGCTTCATCAAAAAGGGGAAACGTTTGATGCTCTTGATAGACACGGATCGAAAAATCACTCCGTGCATTCAATTCACCGTAGTCAAAACTCATAAACTCAAACCGCTTGGAACTCTCACTCATTGCACGTGCAAATGATTCGTATCCTAATGCGATCTCCCCGCGATCTTGCTTATATTTTGCAGCCAATTCTGATATTTTAGAATCCTCAAGATCGAAAACTATCTCATGGTGCTC
>NZ_MIBU01000119.1:0-1599 GCF_001830725.1 Sulfuricurvum sp. RIFOXYD12_FULL_44_77 | reverse complement strand
ACATCTATTAACCTACTTTTAGGAGCATTTTCCGATGGATATGAAACAAATCAAAGCACTTTTGCAAGAGTTTGACGCAAGTACTCTTTCAAAATTAAAAATTACTCAGGACGCTTTTTCGATTGAATTTGAAAAAAATATCGGTGCAGTTTGCGCACCTGTCATGGCAGCTCCCGTAGCAGTCGCAGCAGCTCCGGCTGTAGCTACCACAGCAATGGAAACAGCTGTTTCTGCCCCTGTACATACCGGCGATATGATCGTTTCTCCAATGGTCGGGACATTTTATGCGTCCCCTTCACCCGATTCAGCCCCTTTTGTCAAAGTAGGCGATCGTGTGAAAAAAGGGCAAGTTATTGCTGTGCTTGAAGCGATGAAAATCATGAATGAACTCGAAGCAGAGTTTGATTGTAAAATTGTAAGTGTTTTAGTATCAGATGCTCAGGCTGTTGAGTACGATATGCCGTTATTCGCTGTCGAGAAGCTCTAATCATGGCGGAAATCAAACGTATTTTAGTCGCAAATCGCGGCGAGATTGCGCTTCGTGCTATCCGTACGATTAAAGAGATGGGTAAAGAAGCCGTAGCCGTTTATTCGACTGCTGATAAAGAGGCTTCGTATCTGAAATTAGCGGATGCAGCGATTTGTATCGGTGCCGCCCCGAGTTCTCAAAGTTACCTCAATATTCCCGCAATTATTGCCGCTTGCGAAATCAGCGGATGCGATGCGGTATTTCCGGGATACGGATTTTTGTCTGAAAATCAACACTTTGTTGAGATCTGTACCCATCATGGGATCAAATTTATCGGACCTACTCCGGAAGTCATGGTGTTGATGTCCGATAAATCAAAAGCGAAAGATGTAATGATTGCCGCCGGTGTTCCTGTCGTCCCTGGGTCTGACGGTGCGATCAAAGACATTGCTGAAGCCAAAGTGCGCGCCAAAGAGGTCGGTTATCCGGTTATCCTTAAAGCGGCAGCAGGCGGAGGCGGACGCGGAATGCGTGTTGTCGAAGAAGAGAGCTACATCGAAAACGCATTTTTAGCAGCGGAAGCGGAAGCAATCGGTGCGTTCGGTGACGGTACGATTTATATGGAGAAATTCATTAAAAATCCTCGTCATATCGAAGTTCAAGTGATCGCCGATGCTCACGGAAATGTTCTTCACATCGGAGAACGTGACTGCTCTATGCAGCGTCGTCACCAAAAATTGATCGAAGAATCTCCGGCGGTTGCGTTGACCCCTGAAATTCGTGCAGAATTACACGCATCTGCTGTTCGCGCGACCAAGTATATTAAATACGAAGGGGCGGGGACGTTCGAGTATCTTCTCGATGCCGATAAAAAATTCTACTTTATGGAGATGAATACCCGTCTTCAAGTTGAACACACCGTTTCGGAAATGGTCAGCGGTTTGGATTTGATCGAAATGATGATCCGCGTAGCCGAAGGGGAAGCCCTTCCTCCTCAAGAGAGTGTTCTCCTTGGCGGTCACTCGATTGAATGCCGTATCACTGCAGAAGATCCGATCAAGTTCTTGCCGTGTCCGGGTAAAATTACGCAGTGGATCTCACCGGGGGGGCGTAATGTTCGTGTCGATACC
>NZ_MIBU01000118.1:0-1601 GCF_001830725.1 Sulfuricurvum sp. RIFOXYD12_FULL_44_77 | reverse complement strand
CCCGAAGATCAGGCGGATGGTGAAATTGTAAAATCGATCATCCACCTGTGCAAAGGGCTAAATCTCAACATTGTCGCCGAGGGAATCGAGACCGACAAACAAGGGAAATTTTTACTGAAAGAAGGGTGTTTAATCGCACAAGGGTACCATTATTACAAACCATTACCTAGTTTAGAGGCCAAAGAGGTTCTAACCTCCGATGCTTATCAATACCGCTAAACATTATTCTTGGAAGTGTTTATTTGAATAGGTTCCCACCAAACGGGAACCTGAGAAGCCTACATTAAAATTTGAAATTCAATCCGGCAAACCAATTTTGTGCAGATGTCGCTTCTACCGTAACACCATCAACACTTTCGTATGCATCAGCACCAGCATAATCAAGGTATCGATATCCAGCTTCGATCGATACATTCGAATTAAATGAATAATTAACACCCGCTTGTACGCCCACAAGTGTTCCGCTTATATCAAATTTGTTATTGATGTTATCCACTTTACTGATTGCTCTACCAACCATAGCCCCTACAAATGGCTTTAATGAGGAAGTACCGATCAAATAGTCATACCCCAATCCATACTGTTTAAACGTAGCATTTTCCGTATTAGGATCAACATATTGGTAGAATCCGTATACACGGTTATTTTGATTAAAATAGTACCCACCCTTAACTGTTACACCGGTATCATCAACACTACTTTTAGAAGCTCCAGAAGCTTTATAATCTACATTTACTCTACCCATATCTAAACCCACATAAGGTCCTGCGGCCATTAAAGCACTTGAAAGTATTCCTGATACGATCACTTGTTTTATCATTATTATCTCCCATTTCAGTATATAAGCTATACAACCATATCAATATAGTTGTTTTTGATTATAACATATTATTTCATATCCGCAAGCCGTTCATGTTACAATGCCTAAATCGTTTTAACTACCAATTCTAAGTGACTCAATGCAAACTTTATTCTCAATTATGGGTATTTACCTCTTTATCGCTGTCGGTTTCGGTGCCAAATGGACATTTAAAGAGAAAATTGATGACCGTACTATTACTCTGCTGAGTGTCTATTTTTTACAAATATTTCTCACTTTTTGGGGATTGCTCAAACGTCCCATTGATACTGAGCTCCTCGCAGCTCCCTCACTTTATCTGGCTATTACGATCATTTCACTGCTGTTGATGATTCCATTAGCCCGAATGCTTTTTTCTGAACCTAAAGAACGCTCTATCGCCACCGTCGCGGCATTAATCGGCAATACGGGCAATCTCGGGATTCCCTTAGGGATCGCTCTGTTTGGGGAAGAGAGTATCCCCTATACGACGCTCATCAACCTCGTCAATGTCTTCGTTGTCTATACAATAGGGGTGTTTTACTATTCACGCGGAGAGTTCAGCGTAAAGGGGTCGCTCCTCAATATCCTCAAACTTCCCGTCCTTTGGGCGGCACTGGTAGCGATTGCACTGAATCTCATCGGCTATGTCCCAAGCCCCGCCGTCGATAAAACGCTGATGATGGGGGCGTATGCTTCTATGACAATGCAATTGGTGTTATTTGGAATTTATCTTTACGGCATTAAACTCGGAGAGATAAAT
>NZ_MIBU01000117.1:0-2332 GCF_001830725.1 Sulfuricurvum sp. RIFOXYD12_FULL_44_77 | reverse complement strand
GACGTTCAGATAGGCACAGCAGGATTAGGAGCGTCGAAGCTCGGTGATGCGGTGGTGCTTGGAGGGAGCTTTTGGCAGCAGGTGGTCAATATCCCTAGCGATGCGACACTCTCCAATGAGATGCTGTTACGGGTCAATCCCCACGTCGTTCGCGGTATGTCTCAAGCAGAGGGGATCACCTTTTTTACGGGACTGGTGATGCGCTGGTTTCGCAACAGCTTTGGATGCGGAAAAAGTTATGCGGAACTTGAGGAGATGGCTAAAAAAGTTCCTCTCGGCTCCTACGGTATTACCCCGATCTTTAGTGATCGGATGAACTACGGCGAGTGGATACATGCGTCTCCTTCGTTTATCGGATTGGGGTTGGATGAGTCCAAATACAACGTCGCATCGATGTTTCGCGCATTGGAAGAGAATGCGTGTATCGTCAGCGCGATCAATCTAGAGAACATTAAAGCTTTCAGCGGCGTACATCCAAACTCTATCACCTTTGCGAGTGGGGCATCCAACGGAGCTTTGTGGTCGCAGATATTGGCTGATGTGACAGGTTTGGAAGTACGTGTACCGGTAGTCAAAGAGGCAACGGCATTGGGTGTGGCGATGGCGTGCGGTATCGGTGCTGGGGTCTATAAAAGCTTTGAAGAGGCGGGGAAAGAGATCGTCAAAATCGAGCGGACGTATGAACCGAACGCGGTCAATCACGAACAATACGGCGAGATCAAAGAGAGATGGCTTAAAGTGTACGCTAAACAAATGGAGCTAGTTCGTGAAGGGATTACGGAGCCGATGTGGAAGGCTCCGGGAATTTAGAACCCATATGCCTTTTCATCGAGTAAATCGAGTTCTTCGGTGTATTTATCATCCACAAACGGCTCATAGTGCGATTTGTAGTAGGCATAATGTTCCGTATGTTTATGCCCCTCTAACGACGCATCATCTGCCCACGACTCAACGGCGAAGAATTTACGTGGATTATCACGAGATTGAAAGATATAGTAATAGAGGCATCCCGGCTCTTTAAGTGAGGGAGCTACCATATCCTCTAATAATTTTTTCACCGTTGCGATATGTTCCTCTTTGGCGATAAAGGTCACTTTTTTCGTAATTTTCATTTTTTTCCTTATTTTTTTAGTTTTGCTTGCTCTAATTCCCAGTATTCCATTTCGAACATCTGAGCGAGTGTGAGTGAACCCCATCCTCCGAGCTGTTCGGCAGAGAGGAGCGCGGTGATGGTGTGTTTGACGATATCACCGATAATACGGGACTCTTTTTCATCTTTCCCTAGCACGACGATACCCACCCCTTTGATCACCGCATAGCGAGGGGCGAGATCGAGACAGATGTGTTCCGAGGAGGCATTAGCGTCGAAATAGCTTTTGTACTCCTGCGCAAATTGCTCAATCCCCTTAGCGATATCACCGTCGATGATTGCTGGGAACGGTTTGATCCGGATAACGTGTTCGGGTGTCAATCCCCCTTTTTTGACAAGGGTTTCGAGATTAGGGAGGATACTGAAAAGCTGGGCGCGGGGTGAATCGATGAGAAGGGGAAACAACTCACATCCGCGAAGTTTTGCCGCTTCGATTCCGACCGCTTGCGCAATACTCGGGTCGCCTTTTCCTTCACAATCACCACATGCCAAGGTGACGTGTTCAGCCAGATACGCTTCGGCTACAGTGACGAGTTCAATCATCTTCTCATAGGCACGCTGTGCATCGTTATCAAACGTAAAGACGCCGTGGTGCATCAGAATCATCCCCGTGAGGGAGTTCCAATCGATATTACATGTCATCTCATAGATATACTTTGCCAGCTCAAATCCGGGCATTACATAATCGATGATGAGCATATTTTCACCGTAGAGTTCTTGAACCAGCGCTTTGCCCTCTGGGGTATTGGTGAGGGTAACGACCGCATCGGCATGGGTATGATCGACAAAATCATAAGGGATAATGGCGTGGAGGATCGCTTCGATGGAGGGATTCGGGAAACTCTGATCTGACATGGCGGCACGCTGCTCCGCAACCATTTGGGTATCGCTGAGGCTCTCTCTCGTAGCCATTTCCAGCAGTACACCCAGATCGACGGGGGAGAATCCTCCTTTCTCGATGGTATCGAGATTCCAGCCTGAGCCCTTGACGTAGAGGGTGTTATCGATTTTTACCGAGGTATTTCCGCCGCCGTGGAGTACCAGCTCCTTGCTTTGACCCAAGAGCTGAGAGGTATAGACCCTCATTCCCAGCGGGTCATTTAGAAATTGTGCGGCGGTGCAAGAGTCAAAGAGGCTTGTCATAATGTTAGATCCTTCTATTAGTGGTCAAATTATAGCGAT
>NZ_MIBU01000116.1:0-7758 GCF_001830725.1 Sulfuricurvum sp. RIFOXYD12_FULL_44_77 | reverse complement strand
GGTGGGCGATGAACCGCCCTTCCATCACCCTTTTCGGCCCCACGAATGAGCGGATGATTTTCCCAACCGTTAGCAATCTTGGAATAAAATCCCCCTCATCCGTCAATATTTTAAAAATTAACCGAAACGATTTTTCAATTCGGGAGATTGACCCTTCCGTGATACTTCAAAAAGCCAAGGAACTTTTAGTATGATTTTATTTCGCCTCTTTTTAATTCTGGACGCTTTTTTAATGTCACTCCCTTACCCTTGGCGCAAAGGGCTCTTTACGTCACTCGCTGCATTAGCACATAAAATCGCGTCACAACGTAACCGTATCATTCAACAAAATCTCTCTTTTGCTTTTAAAAATGAACTCTCTCACGATGAAAAGAGAGAAATTGAAAGCTATTGCTATCGCAATTTAGCCCTCAATCTCCTCCAGACAATGGAAAACAGACGAAATTCGGCAGAAAATATCGCCAAGCAGGTAACGTTTAAAAATCGTGAAAAAGTGGATGCTATTTTGGCTCAAGGGAGCGGGATTGTTTTTGTCTCCGCCCATTTTGGGAACTGGGAACTCGGAGGAGCAGCCCTCTCCTCCCTCATTACCCCTATTGCATCCATCTATAAAGGGTTTAACCGTAGCGAATTCGACTCCTATTTATTGGAAGCGAGATCCAATCATCGAATGGTACTGGCCGAAAAAAAAGGTGCTCTTAAACATATGGCGAAAACCCTCAAAAACAACGGATCGGTTTTAATCATGATTGATCAAGGGAGCAATGCACGATATGGGGTAACAGCCGATTTTTTCGGTTATCCGGCTTATCACTCCTCTACCGCAGCGCAGTTGTCCGGTAAATTTAATGTTCCGATTGTGGGTGTCTACATTACAAGCGAAGATGAAAAAAATTACACCGTTGCCTTTGAAGATCCTATCGATGTGGAGGGGGTAAACGAAGAGGCGATTGTAGCAGCCACTGAAAAACAGATCGATGCACTGGAGCGTCTCATTCGAGCGCATCCGAAACTCTGGTTTTGGTGCCACAAACGGTGGAAGGGCGAATACAAAGAGATATATTCTGCCTAACTTTACGCCGGATAAGCGGCTTTAAGTGCGTCGTACAACTCTTCAGGGGTCATATCGGGATTGGTTTCCCAAGCGCGTTTCATCACAACATTATCTTCCAAACCGTTCCAAAGCTTAATGTAGCTTCCCTCTTTGTAGCCGTGATCTTGGCGAAACTGATTGAGGATATTTTTACCGACATACAAACGGTAAAGTTCCGTCGTATTTAACGCTCCCAAATAGGCCAGTTCAAAAAACTCCTCGATCAAGGCACCGACCATCTCCGCAGAGACAGGGATAAGGGAAAGACGCATAACGTTTTCAATTTTAGTCATTAAAAGCGGGTCACTGCCGAATTCAAGAGATGTCGCCGTATTTAATCGTTGATATTCAGGAGTCTTTGACATCCGTTCCGCCAACTCTCCAATGCTTTCCGCTCCATTGTTATGAGTAAACTCTAAAAGTAAACTCATCACAAAATGCCACACATCGACAATCTCGATTTGAAGATTGGCATAATCGGTCGGCTGTGCAATACTTTTCCAGTGTTTCCATCCGAACGAATCGATCATCTCGGCCGATTCCATAGTGATACAACGACGCCAATTGATCGATTTTCCCTCTTTCGTTAACCCTTTTTCCCAACCTAACCCGTTGGTTGCATCATTTAGTTTCTGTTGCAGTTCTACCATACAGAGCAATTTATTCATATCTATCCTTTTTAATCTGTGAAATTATACGGTAATATTCCTCTAATGGAAAAAATAAATTGTCATAAATGCACCTACTATTTTGTCACATGGGAAGCCCATCAGCCTCACGGATGCAAAGCATACGGATTTAAAGCAAAAATGATCCCATCCATGGTCGTTCAAAGTTCCAGTGGGGCACCTTGTTCTTACTTTACTCCGAAAAAGAGCGTTTCCAAGTAACCTTTTTCCCAAATCCCAAGGTGTTATCGGTCATTTTGACCTCATCGAGCCGTATTTCCCACAATGTCGGGTTCATAATCCGTGCATAGGGAAATGCTTTGAAATATAGGTCATACCCTTTTGTTTCCGCTTGTGCCATCACTCCGCTAAACTGTATCCCCTGTATTTTCCCGACCGTTTTGGTCTCCAATGCCACCGTCCCTGCAATATAAGGATTTTGCAAAATATTGTTCATATGCTCCGTCGTCTCATCGGAAGCAACGATAAACGATATAGTTTCTGGATCATACGCGTAAAACATCGAACAGCACCATAACCGCTCCCCTATTGTTGCCAGTGAGAGGAGATGATGCTCACCAATAAAGCGCTCAATTTTTTCAATCATTTAAAGCCTTGTCCAACCGATCCAACGCATCGCTAAGGACTGATGTCGGTACTGCAAAATTGAGCCGCATAAACCCACTCCCCTCTTTACCGAAACTAAGTCCGGGGCTCAATCCCAATCCGGCTTTCGAAACAAAAAACTCTCGCAACTCCCGATCTCCTAATCCAAGCGCACTGCAATCCAGCCATGCCAAATAGGTCGCTTCAGGAGGTCGGAACTGAATAACAGGGTGTTCTGCCACCCACGCTTCGATGAGACTGGCATTGACCCTTAGATGTTCTAATAGTTTTTGATGCCATTCTCCCCCCTCACGATAAGCGGTTTCAAATGCCACATGAGACAACACCGCACCCTCTCCGAAATGGATGCGGTGAGCCTCTTCTTCATACCGTTTTCGCATGATTTCATCAGCAATGCACACACTCGAGATCGAAAATCCCGCCATGTTAAAGGTTTTCCCTGGCCCAATCAACGTGAGTGTATTGTTTAAAAGCGCCTCAGAGAGTGACGCGATAGGGATATGGGTGTGCAGTGCAAAGACAAGATCCGAATGGATCTCATCACTGATAATCCGAATCCCGTACTTTAGACATAATTCCCCCAACGCTAAAAGCTCATCACGGCTCCATACGCGTCCGATCGGGTTATGTGGCGAGCAGAGTAATAACAGTTTGGTTTTCGGTGTGATGTGAGCACATAGGCGCTCGATATCGAAGCGATATATCCCCTCTTTATCTTGTTTCAGCGGATGGAGAATAAGTTGACGATTGTTATCTTTTACCATGCTATAAAACGGAGGATAGACGGGATCCATCACGATCACCTCATCTCCCTCTTCACTGAATGCACGGATGGCACATCCGATCGACGCTACCACCGAGGGGGAGTAGCTGAGCCATTGTCGCTCCATTTCAAATCCGTGATGCTCCCTCACCCACCCTATCTGTGCGGCGTAAGCACTATCGGTCATAATCTCATATCCGAGAATCGGATGGCGCAACCGCTCCTGTACTGCATGAATCACACATTCGGGAGTCGCAATATCCATATCAGCTACCCACATAGGAATAACCGCTTCGGTATGAAACAGTTTTTGCCGAAGGGTGTATTTTTCGGCATTTGTCGCACTGCGGTCAATAAACCGGAACTCATCCATACCGTTGTTTCCATTTCGCAAACATCTGCTCGATACGCTCATATTTGAGTGTTTCGTTTTCACCCTCGCCGATGACGTATCGGAATCCGGCATGCTGGATAAAATGGCGACGGAACGCATAGCGTGAGGGGTAGAGGATCTCATTACCGGTCGAAATCCACGATCCCCCTTTGATAAGGTTATGCTTACCGTCAAACGTCGGCTCTGAAAAATCGGCATACCACGGATGGGTCACAAATCCCTCATACGCGTCCATTTGGGTTTGTGTCCATTGCCATACGTTTCCTGCCACATCGTACACCTCGCCATGGGCGAAGGTATCGACGGGAACCGAAGAGGCATAGTGGGCGAGATTAATATTGGCGCGAGAATCGTCAAATATCTCCTCACTCATACCGCCCTCTTGTGCCATCACAGACCATTCCGCTTCGGTAGGGAGACGATAGGTCTCCCCTTCTTGAGCACTCTTCCAGCGACAAAAGGCTTCCGCTTCGAGAGCATTAACCTCTACCGGCCAGTTATAAGGCATCGGTATCTCTTGAGCTAATGCACGATACCGATAACTCCCATCACTCTGAAGTACCCAAAACGGCGGGCATGTCGCCTTTCGAATTTTGAGAAATTTCAACCCCTCTTCATCCCACCACCTGCTAACTCCATACCCGTTTGCGGCAACAAAATCCATAAATTCGCCATTGCTTACCAAATATTTGGAAGCTTGAAACGGCTCTACAAAATAGGTGGCACTTCCGTATTCATTGTCCCAGCCATACAACCCGTGATCGTTGTCGCCTTTACCAAGTTCAATCTCAGAGGCATTAAAATCGACCATACTGTTTTCAGGAGCATCCCCGTGAACAGGACACATCGGAAAATCTGCGTGAGGACGGATAAATTCAAGGGGCATCTGACGATGAAGGACACTGGAGGTCTCAATATGTATCCGTTCATGCTCGATTCCCATCCATATCGCCCAAAACGGATCTTCTTTGGTGATGGGGAGCTTCATCGGCATCGACATAATCAGCTCATCCACAAGGTGACAAACTTTTTGTCGATACTCACGCACCTCATCAACGCTAGGCCATCTCAGAGTATCACTCTGCGCATCCCACGTCATCTCATCGACTCCGACGGCAAATAGCTCTTCAAAATGGGGGTTGATTCGCTCTTTTAACACACCGGAAGCGACAAGTTTATTAATGTAAAAGATCGCCGTATGTCCGAAATAAAAAATCATCGGATGGCGCGTCGGTTCGGATTGTCGATAAAAAACCTCATCGGACTTCAACAGTTCAAAAAGGGACTCAAACAGATCAAAGCTCTGATGGAAATAAGCGCTTAGTTCTTCACGTTTGAGTGTTGTATCTTCTCCATCCAAATGTACCGTTTTTATCTGTTTTGCTAACACTGTTTTACCCTTGTTTCCATTCTTTAAAGTATTTTATCCTATTTCCAACTACCCTAGTGCTAAATATCAACCCTACCGTTTAACTCAAGATTCTAATAGAGAACCAAAAAATAGTATTATAATATTATCACATTAGCACACCCGCTAAAATAGGTATATATTTGCTTCTCATAAAGGTTTTTCAATGTTTCATCATCTCAGTATCAGACAGCGGATGCGCTATCTTGTTATCGCCGCAACTTTTTCGGTTGTCGGTGCCTCTATTTTCGTTTTCTTTGCCCTCAGCAGTATTGAATCCCAATACGAAACGCTCCAAAAAAATTCAACGCATGGTGCCTTGCTCGCTCTAGAGATTGAAAAAGATCTCAATTATGTCAGCCGTACCAGCCGAGATATTATGCTGGGGGGAAATTACGAGAAAAATATGGGGAAACTTAAGGAGCATATCGAAAAAATTAATACCGCTTTTGCCAAGTTGGAAGAAACTTCAACCGATCAAGAGTCAAAAACATTGATTGATCATGCGAAAAAAAGTACAACTCAATTTCTAGACAACTCTTACGCTATGATGAAATCTTTGGATGCCGATACGATAACATCAAACAGCATCGACATCTACGCCCAATACAAAAAAGAGTTAACTCCGTATGCTGATGCTTCACGCGATGACTTTCTACAAGTTATCAAAATCAAACAAACGGCATTAGAAACCGCCTCTAGCGAGTTACATAACGAAATCACTTTCTATAAACTCTTTGTCCTCATTTGCGGCATTACGGTAGCCATCGTTATTTTTGCGTTTGCATCCCTTATCCAATCCTCGATTATCACAGCACTAGAGAGTTTCACCCGCGTGATTAAAAAAGTGGCCGAAGGTAATTTTTCCGATACCCATATCGACGCCAGTCCCGGAACGGAACTGGGAATAATGGCCGATGCGCTCCAGCAGCTTCTTGAGCAGATTGAAAACTTTATCTCTCAGATCAACACCTCGATCACCAATGCCACCCTCGGTGATTTTTCTCGTCCGATCATGGATACCGGAATGCACGGAGCTTTTGTGGATGCGATAGGACGAGTGAGAGAAAGTATTGAAGTTATGAAAGATCAGGAGTTAAAAAAACGGCGTGATGCTATGAATGCCCAGTTAAGCCACCTGAATGTCCAAGTGACTGAGAGTCTCGGCGTTATCCAGCATGATTTGCACAATAACATTCAAAACCTCAAAGAAGTGACCTCAGCCACCAAAGATGCTGCCACCCTTGCCGACAACAGCCGACAAACGATCGGTGAAATCATTTCAGAACTCAATACGTTAACGGAAAAAGTGAGTAACAACAACGATGCTATTTCCCATATTTCAACCCGTGCCGCCGAAATCACCTCCATTATCGAGTTCATCACCGATATCGCCGATCAAACCAATCTCTTAGCTCTAAATGCCGCTATCGAAGCAGCGCGGGCAGGAGAACATGGACGCGGGTTTGCCGTGGTTGCCGATGAAGTGCGTAAACTTGCCGAACGAACCCATAAAGCGACCGGAGAGATCTCCGTTTCGATCAACTCATTGCAACAGGATATGAGCGAGATTCAAACCAGTGCGGAAGAGATGAACACCGTGGTAGACACCTCCAGTGCAAAAATCAATAATTTTGAGCACACCCTGATTAAACTCAATGAAAGTTCATCGCGCATCGTTGATTCTTCCTATAAAATGGAGAACAACGTCTTCGTCGTATTGGCAAAAATCGAACATATTCTCTATAAATCTCGTGCCTACAACACTATTATGACCTGCGAACAACAACTCGAAACGATGGATACCCACGAGTGCCATATGGGACAATGGTATGACAACGAGGGGAAACGCCGATTTGGAAATACCCGCAGTTATCCGCAACTAAAAGCTCCGCATGAAACAGTCCACCAAAAAGCAAATGAAAATTTGAAATTTGTTCATGCACACCAAGACCAATGTATCGATCATGCAGAGAAAATTATTGAAAATTTCCAAGAAATGGAAAAAGCATCGCACGAATTATTTGAACTAATGGATACGATGTTATCGGAAGCATAACAAATAAAAACATCTACATACTTTTATTTAAGTCTAATATGACCTGTAATTGGTTATTATTATTTTTAATTTTAATAAATGGATCTACAGGTGACAATAAAGCAACAGCTCAGTTATGGAATCGGTACAGTCATTTTCCTAGTAGCACTCAATGCACTCATAGGAACAGTTAATAGTAACAGTATCAGTACTTTAGTAGAGGAAACCTCCACTGAATCAGTACCGTATGCGTTTAAAGCGGCTGATGCAAAATACCAATCATGCCAAATGCAACAATTTTTGACCGATGCGGCATTAACCCAAGAAGAGGGATCGGTTGAAGAAGCCAACAAAGCACATACCGCTTTTTTAGAAGATATGGATTCGTTTGAAAAAATGTTCAAAGAAGAACATAATACCCAAGCGTTATCCAGTGTAGAAGCTATCAAAAAAGATGCTGCCGCTTTGCTCGAAGCGGGTAAAGAGATGAAGAGCGCCTATGGACGCAGTATTTCCGAGGGAAATGATGCAATGGGGCAATTCGATCAAATGACCGGGAAATTAGCAGAAAATATCGATAAGCTAAAAGCGACTCAAATCAAAGAGGCCTCCGATAACTTAACCATTACGATGGATAAATCCAATTTTTCTGCAACGACAACATTCTTCTTAGGGGTGTTTTCAACCCTCATCGGATTGATTGTAGCCTATTTAACAACCTCTACCATCAGCCGCGCCGTTAAAACATTGAATGAAAACGTCCATAC
>NZ_MIBU01000115.1:0-10871 GCF_001830725.1 Sulfuricurvum sp. RIFOXYD12_FULL_44_77 | reverse complement strand
AATTCTAAAGGACTAGTGGATGCATACTTTACAAATCGGAAAATATACCCTCGGAAGCCGTCTTATCGTCGGAAGCGGCAAATACGACTCGTTTGAAACAACCAAAGCAGCAACACTGGCAAGCGGGTCTGAATTGATCACCGTAGCCGTGCGCCGTCTCAATATCACCAACCCCAATGAACCGAATCTTCGCGATACGTTTGCGGGGACGAATGTCAAGTTTTTGCCCAACTCCGCTGGATGCACCACCGCCGAAGAGGCGATCACCCTTTTTCGCCTCACCCGTGAAGCGACGGGAATCGATCTAATCAAACTCGAAGTAATCGGCGATACCCAAAAGACTCTCTATCCTGACGTATTAGAGACGATCAAAGCATGTGAGGTATTAGCGCGTGACGGATTTACGATTATGGCCTACACCTCGGATGATCCGATTATGGCACGCCGTCTCGAAGATGCGGGAGCCCACGCGATTATGCCTCTTGCTGCCCCGATCGGTTCAGGTCTTGGGGTACAAAACCGTTATAACATCGTGTTTGTCCGTGAAGCGGTCAAGGTACCGATTATCGTCGATGCAGGGATAGGATGTGCCAGTGATGCGGCGTTAGCAATGGAGTTAGGTGCGGATGGAGTTCTCACTAACACAGCGATTGCGCAAGCGCAAAATCCGATGCTGATGGCGGAAGCTATGAAAAATGCGGTGATTGCAGGACGTTTGAGTTATCTTGCAGGACGTATACCTAAACGTCCTTACGCTACTGCTTCATCTCCAGTGGATGGGATGATCCAGTTTTAATACCTTCTATACTTTTCTGTTTAGTCAGAAAAGTATCAAAAGATCATACCGTGATCCAAGAACGCTCATTCCTCTCGGCACTGTTACCTTCGGAATGGCTCTAGGTATTGGATCACGGGAATTTTACTACGCCTCGATATAATCTAAATCCTCATGAAACGTCTCACGGGTAAAATAAAGTGCCACCAAAGCAATCGTAAACACAACCGACCCCACTACTGCGGCGGAACCCAAAACACCCATACTCTCTTTGAGCAGCATAAAGCTCGACGTAATCGGCACGACCGAACCGCGAACGAAATTGGGTACCGTCGTTGCGACGGTAGCACGGATGTTCGTTCCGAACTGCTCCGCCGCCATAGTAATAAAGAGGGCCCAGTAACCACAGAACACACCCAGCAAAAAGACCGCGACATAAAACGATTGTGCCGTTGCACCCGATAGAGTGAAATAGTACAGGACACTAGCTACTGAGAGCACCATAAAGATGGTATACGCCCGTTTACGGCTTTGCATCTGTTGCGACAAATATCCGCTCGCCAAATCACCGACCGATAATCCGATATAGGTGTACATCAGTGCCTGCCCCGCCGTTACGTCCCCTATGATATCGAGTGCTTTGGCAAACTCAGGAGAGAACATCACCAAAACACCGACAACATACCACAACGGCATCCCAATCACGATGGCTTTAATGTATTTACTGAAAAGCTTCTTGTGGGTAAAGAGGGCAAAGAAATGCCCCCTCTTAATATCATCGCTGACATGGTGCTGAAACATTTCCGATTCTCGAACACGGAAACGTAAAATCAACAGTAAAAAGCCCAGCACCCCGCCGATGATATACGCATTTCGCCATGCAAAATTTTCAGCGACGATATTGGCTGCAACGACTCCGAGGACACCGAATGCCGCAATACTCATGACCCCGTACCCGCGCAGCTCTTTAGGGAGGATTTCGGCAACCAGCGTCACCCCGGCCCCCAATTCACCCGCCAAACCGATACCGGCGATAAATCGTAACAGGGCATACTGCTCGACATTGGTCACAAATGCATTGAGAAGATTGGCAACCGAATAGAGAATAATCGAGGCGAACAACACAGAGAGCCGCCCTTTTTTATCCCCCAAAATTCCCCAGAGAATCCCGCCGATCAGCATTCCCCCCATTTGGGCATTCAGGATAATCGATCCCCATAGGGTAACGCCATCTTTATCCAACCCCAACTCGGTCAAACTCTCGACCCGCACCACACCGAATAAAATCAGATCGTAAATATCGACAAAATACCCCATCGCGATCACGATAACGGGGAGAGTTAAAACTTGACGCCATACACTCATACTAATACCTCCCCCCCCTTAAAATGATATGATGCCCACAAGATTGAGCATGACAAATAACAATGCAACCGGAGCAATAAAGCGAACACTAAATCTCCAAATAGGATAGAACCACCCCATTTGATCCTTCAGTACTGACGCAACACGCTCTTTTTCGACCACATGTCCGACAAAGATAGCCATTACCAATCCCGCAAGCGGCAAGAATACATTGGAAGTCATATAATCCGACCAGTCAAAGAAACTTTTCCCACCCCATGTGAAATACTCCGAAGTCCCCGAATAAAGGGATAATATCGCCACTATCCCGAACAAATAAAAGAAAAGCCCCATAGATACTGCCGCTTTGACACGACTCATGTTCCAACGGTCGATCAAATACTGAACCATCGGCTCAACGAGCGAGACCGAAGAGGTGAGTCCGGCAAACGCAAGTGCTACAAAAAAGAGAACCGCTAGAACATTCCCCACCATCCCCATCGCATGAAACACCGAAGGAAGAGAGATAAAGACGAGTCCCGGCCCTTTTGCAGGTTCCGCACCGTATTGGAATAAAAAGGTAAAAAGAACCAATCCCGCTGCCAAAGCAATCAGCGTATCGGTTGCGATAACAAACAAAGAGGCGCGGACAATATTGCTATCTTTCGCCAACGATGCCGAATAGATCATGATCGCCCCCATCCCTAAAGAGAGGGTAAAAAAGGCATGTCCCACCGCTACGGCAAACGCTTCAGAGGTAAGCTTGCTCCAATCAGGAACAAACATGTAGGAGAGTGCTTTCGTAAAACTCTCCAAATTCATTGCATAGATCAGCATCCCCGCAATAATCATCATCAATGCCGGCATCAAGATGAGATTGAACTTCTCAATCCCCCCCTTGATCCCTCGAACCAAAACGGCGGTAATAATCATAAAAGAGAGGGTATGAAAAAATATTTGAGTCTCGATCCCTTGCGTCATGAGAGCGTTATAAATCCCCTCAGCTTCAGGAATCGAGGAAGGGAGTGTACCAAAAGAGAGGGTAATATAGTAAAAAATCCATCCGATAACAACGGAGTAATAAAACATGACAAGGGTTCCGGAAAGTCCCATAAACCCCGCATATTTCCATCTCTCTTTGTGACGCGGTGCCAACTCTTCAAACGCTCCAACACCGTCACGACGACCTAAATACCCAATCAGCATTTCCGCGATCATCACCGAAAATCCGACCAATGCAACCGTCAACAAATAGACGAGAACAAACGCACCCCCACCGTATTCACCTGTAATATAGGGGAATTTCCAAATATTACCGAGTCCTACAGCTGAACCTGCGGCGGCCATCAAAAACCCCCACCGGCTAAAATGTGCTATTTTCATGCTATCCCTTATCCTATTTCTTGTCGAATCATTAGCAAAATTGATTCCTGATTTACTGAATTATAGCAAAATTGATGAAAGTATTGACATTTGAGTGAATTTCAACTATAATTTCGCCTCACTAATTAGCTCACTCGAGTTTAAGTTAGATGAAGGTCGGGGCGTAGCTCAGTCTGGTTAGAGTACTTGGTTTGGGACCAAGGGGCCGGAGGTTCGAGTCCTCTCGCCCCGACCATGTTTTTTTCTTTTTTTGTATTTTTTCAAACAGATTCTTTATTACAGATGGTGGGTGTAGCTCAGTCGGTTAGAGCATCAGGTTGTGGTTCTGAGGGTCGTGGGTTCGATCCCCATCACCCACCCCATTTGTTTCTGGTTTGAAACACCTTTGATACACGATGTTTTAGAAGGCGATTGTGCGTTCGTAGCTCAACTGGATAGAGTAACGGACTTCGGATCCGTAGGTTATAGGTTCGAACCCTATCGGGCGCACCATATATACTCATGCGTCCTTAGCTCAGCTGGATAGAGCAATGCCCTTCTAAGGCATCGGTCAGAGGTTCGAATCCTCTAGGGCGTACCACCTTAGACTTATAATTACGTGCGCGGATGTGGTGAAATTGGTAGACACGCCAGACTTAGGATCTGGTGCCGCAAGGTGTGAAGGTTCAAGTCCTTTCATCCGCACCACCAACAATCGATAACCCCCTATTTATAAGGGCATCGGTAGACTTCAAAACTGCTTAATTCAAAATTTCTGATACTTTTCAACTTACTTTCTGATACTTTTCTAGCGAGAAAATGTCATGAAATACCTCTTTCTACAAGATTCTTATTATCACTTCAGACGAAAAATCCCAAACACTACCAAAAACTTCACTTTTGATAGGGCTTACATGGATTGCGGGTTAATAAAGCAGCACAGCTTTATCTCGACGATATTATCGACCGTGATAGCGTAATATGTTTTCGAATCTATACACAACATTCCGATCAACAAATCAAAAATAAAACTTCTCGACGTATTGTGCCGATTCATCCAAAGTTGATAGAACTTGGATTTTTAGACTATACAAAAGAGCTTCAAAAACGCGGGGAAGAACGAATTTTACCACAACTTTTTTTCACTAACGACAAAGGTTACGGACAGGCATTTTCAAAAAAGTTCAATAACAAAAAGTTCAAAGCAGAATGGATTGATCTAACAACTCTACAAAATGAAAAACTTTTAAAAGATTTTCATTCGTTCCGGCATACATTTGCTTCAAAAATGAGTGGGAGAGTTTTGGACTCGCAATTAAACTTTTTAATGCGGCACGAGGGTAAGTCAGAAAATCAAAAACGATATATCGTTCAAAACCAAAAGGTTTTACTCGAAGCGATCCAAAAGATGGATATTGCAGGAATTATTTTTCCAACTTTAAATTAGTTTATTTGAAGCCCAAAGATAGCAGCTAATTTTAAATTTACTGAGCTTAACTATCTTACGCTTGATAAACTAACCGACTTATTTGCATACATTGTATAATCATATCTGACTGGTTCAGAAATCCACTGTCTTTGACTAACCCAGTAAATACTTGAAGTATAGCCTGAATGTCCTTCATAGGTACAGAATACATTACCTGTAAATATATTTCTTTGACATTTTTCACGAGGTTCGTTGACGTAAAAATTGCTGCATTGTTTACCGTATCCAGCAGAACAAGTTTCTCGCAATTTTGGCATAACAGCATCATAATAACCTTCTATAGAAGCATTCGGGTGTTCTTCTTTCCACGCTGATGTTTCTTCTATGGAAACCATTTTTTGTGAGCAACCTGTGAATGATAGAGCCACGCCTAATAGAACAAAACCTAGTCGTTTTTTGTTAATCATTTTTTCTCCTTTCTATATGAAGCAACTTCTTGATTATATAAATTTACTATTTTGGTTTGAAGTTCATTTATATAAGTAGAATAAGCTCGACCCTTCATATCCATTCCGTGATAACATTTATCCTGCTTCCCATCTTTGCCAATACAAACAGATTTATCAACACGCTCAATACTGCTTTCATTTACTATAAAACAATTTGAATATTTTGTATAAAATCCTTTTAAATACGTTTTATCGTTCTCAAAAATACCCTTTTGTAAATCGTTGCGTACACTTGCATCAGGAGTATATTTTATATTCATGTTTATGCATGTACCTGAAATATCATATCCTTGATTATTTTTCAACAAAACATTTTGCATCAATAAATTTCTCTTTTCTTGCGAAAGATCACTATAATTTTGAATAGTTGTTTGCTTAAAAGGTTCAGGATCGGTATAAAAAACTCGTCCGGTAGCACATCCGTCCAACATTACTAATGCACCCAATAATGTAATAGATGCGACAATTTCATTTTTCATTTTTTTTCCTTTTATAGTTAAATTTCCATCTCAAAACGATTAACTAGAATGTGCTCTTTTTAAATTTTAGCCATTCCTTTTTATTTATCCCGTTTTCCGCGATACCAGTTTGTATATGATTGGTACATCGCAGAACTTTTACTATTCAACTCACCTTTTGCGATGTATTCATCCTCTTCAACAAATAACTCATGAGATTTCAAATAAGCTATAACTTCATCTGCATCATAAACCAGAATAGTTTTCGGTTTCTCTTTATAAGTCACAATTTCAATGAATCCTGCCTTGATATGCGGACCAGAAGCAATTCTGCATCCATATTCACCAATCCCAAATGCATCAAATGCAGATCCCGCAGATGCCGCACCCGAACTGGTACACTTAACAGCAAATTCCTCAGGTGTATTCATAGTCGATCCATCTGTATTTGAAATCAATTTTGGTTTATCTATTGCAAAGTATTTGTTACCTGATTTTAATGTATACATTGCAGCTTGTTGCAATGAAAACCATGCCGTTTGAGTTGCATCAGAAGCTCTTGAAAGGCTAGGAGCACCTGGAGCGTGTCCTGCTAAAATCACTGAGCTTGGCTTCACTATTGGGTTATAAGCAGATCCACTATAACTACACCCAGCAAACAGAAGTAATCCGCTAGCCAATAAACCATTCGAAATTATTTTTTTTACCATCTTTTATCCTTAATTAAATATCCCAGCAATCTGAGTGCTGATTTTATCTTCTAAAATGGGTTGAGCTTCGGCAACTGTCAAACGCATCTGAGTAGCTTCGGCAAATACCCGTGTACTATGTTCAATTGTTTTATTATCTGCCAATTTCTCTGTAATTAAAACATCTGCTTGCATTCTGACATGACCATCTGCCGTTGCGTATGCGAATAATCCTGCAACAGCACCAACAGCCAAACCGCTCCCCAAAGCATCTTTGCCTGAGTGATTAACGGCATAGCTAACAATCGCTGTTGTTGCACCTGCCGCTGTTGCAGTTTTCAAAGCTTTTTGTTCATGTTCTTCGTTCATATTTAGAGCATTAACCTGAACTATGTACTGAGCAGTATCAGGATTATCCATTAACATATAGCCACGATTTTGCAATTTTTGCTTCACTTGATTTCCAAGTTCACTATCAACTGGACTGCTATTTTTAGCAACAATAAACGCTGTTTTCTTAGGCTGTATATTTTTAAAAAATATACTATTGGTCATTTTTGAATTTGCTTCCATTGTAATAGACCCACATCCTTGTAAAAGGATTGCAGACAATCCAACAACGCCAATAATTTGATACATTTTTTTCATTTAGTTCCCACCAGATTTACTAAATTCAAAGTGATTTTCTAAAAAGACAAGAGATAAAGGAAAGTTACTGATTACGCACGAAGAAGTATTGGCAATCTGGCGATCTTAATAACAAAAGACCCATGACTTTCCGACCCCATTTCACAATGAGTTTGGCTTTTCATAAAATAACATTGATAAACTGCTTGTATTATTAGATTATTCTTATTAATTTTTGCTGATCTCTGACACTTTTTATAAAATAAGTCTAGAAAAAAGTTGGGATATGAAATTTAATAAGACTTTATAGATATAAGAGTAGTATTTTGATACAGAAGTGATTCATTCTGATACTTTTTATGCACCAGTTTTATTTTAAAGCCCCTAAATAGGTACTTATGAAGGTTTTTGCTTGTTGGTGAAGAGTCCTTTCATCCGCACCATCGAAAAACCCCTATTATATGGGCTTCGGTATCTCTCTCTTCTTCAAAAAAAGTCATGCAATCATTGTAAAATTATTATATCACTCCTATTCATAACAATTTTAAGTATGTATTTCTTATTTTTTCATCAGTAGAAAAGCACTTGCATTTATCATTATGCTCCAAAAGGAGCATAGATTTTAATTTTTAACTAGGTCTTTAAAACGAGGATCGGTAATGATTTTATTCACCAATAGCTGAACAGCCGGTAAATATGAGCGTTGCATTTCACTGCAAGCAGAATATGCCGAAAAACTTGACTCATAATCATACCGTGACATAATTTCCATACTCTGTCCGTTTGTTGAAGTCAATTTTAATGTATGTTCCCAATACGCATTTCCTAAAACAGTGCTCCCATAAACATTTTCGAGACTACCCGAAATAATGGTTTTTGATTTAGGATCAATCATATCTCCCATTTCTAGTTCAACAGCCAAAGCATCTTCAACATACTTAGCGAAAGTCATACCATCAGGGGTGCCTACTGGAGTTGCCAATCGGCACATTACTTTCGATTCGCCCTCATTCTTAGCTTTAAAAGAAGCAATGGTTACTGCAGTTTTTTCTTCTTTTTGCAAATTTTTAACTGCACGTATATTTTGAGGAGAATTCGAGTAATTGGGAACTTTGTTGGCACATCCTGAAAATAAAAACAAACTGGAAATTGCCAAAGACGATAAAATTAAGCTTCGCATAGTGACCCTTAAAATCTAATTTGAAATATTAAAATATTTCTTATATTAATTCTATCTGGATTCACTTTAACCAAAGTTTAAAAGCATTTATACACATAATTTAATTTAAAAAACTACTAGAACAAATTTTAAAATTATCCTCTAATATCCAGAGTCAACCCTTTTCCGCTCGTTTGCGCTGAGATTACTGCAATGTTTTCTTGAAATTTTGTATTGTTTTTTTGAACTTCTTCTGCCGTAAATTCTAAAATAGCATCACTGAGAGAACGATTATGTCGAAGAGTTGATTCTGCTATTTGATTTGATTCCATTGGAGAAGGGGATTGCTGTGCACTACTGAGTATAACCATCTTTTTCCTTTATTCTTAGCAATTTTGATGTGTGTTAAACTAAGCATTACCTATTCCAAAAACTTCTCTTTTACCCCATCGCTTCATCAAACTGATTCACTTTTTCCATAGCGGATGCGATTAACGGCTCTAATACCTCATGTTTCAAAGAGTGCTTCTGTAAAAATCTCTCGATACTTTCCGTATCAAGCATCTCAATAGCACGTACCATCCCTAGTAACTCCCCGTAAAACCCGTCTCCCTCGAAGAGTGCCCGCTCGATTTCAGGTGCAACATTCAGCCGTTTTAGTACTTCCCGATGCGGAATGTGAAATAGGAGATGAATCAACGATAGCATCCCCACAAAATAAGCCGTTGCCTTTTGGGATTTTGTCGCGTTCGGATTAATGAGTTCTAACAGCTGTGTCATTAATTCCGTTCGATTCACAACCATCAGCATTAAGGGAATTGTATTTTGATTCGAGCCTTGAGATTCCGAAAACATCAAAAGCATAATCCAATGAGCAAGAGGTTCTCGCCCCACCAGCGTTAAAACGTGGCGAACAGAAGAGACCGGATTAGGGAGCGAAAAAACGGCGGAATTGATAAAACGGATCAATTTTAAACTCACCATATGATTTAACTCAAACGCTTTTACCAATTGATCGATATCTGCCTCGCATTGAAGCATATTCCACAGCTGAATCACAGCCTCTTGATCAATGGAAAACGAGGGATTTTCAAGAATTTTCGGCTTGGAGATAAAATACCCTTGAAAATAGGTGAACCCTTTTGCAACACACTCGGCATGAATATCATGAGATTCTATTTTTGCCCCGATGACAATCAACCCTTGTTTTTTAAGTTCCTCAACATCTTCCTGTTTAATCCGTCTGCTTCGGGTTATATCTACTTTAACAAACTCTAAATAGGGGAAAATAGGGGAAAATTTTTCTATATTTTCAGGGGTATAGGCAAAATCGTTAAGGGCGAAGCGGTACCCTTGCACTTTGAGTTTTTTTAAATGTTCACACAGCGCATTATCAACTACATTCTCTTCGAGCAATGCGTAAATGACTCTCTCTTTCGGAAATAACCCGAGTAGATCATGAAAAATAAACGCATCATCAATACGGATAAATCCGACCCGTTTCCCGAGAATCTGATCGATTCCGAAAGCACTTTGCAGATCGTTGATGAGGGTAGCCGTTGCATGCTCTCCATCCTTTTGTGCAGAGGAAAAAAGGTCATACGCAAAAAGGGCTCCCCGTTCATTGACAATAGGTTGACGACCGATATAACTGCTTCCCATTTTTATCTTTCTTTAATACTTTTCGCTCTCGATCTTAAGTTTTTATAGTAACACATAATGGATAAGAAAACCGCTAAAACAAGTTTCAAACCCCTTAATGTTACAATGGTACTTACAGTAAGGGAAGAGGGAGCCGTATGCGTCTACTGATTGGTTTGTGGTTTGGATTTTTAATGCTCTGGGGTGCGGAGGGATACAACGGTAAAAGTCTCATTATTACTCTCCCCTCACCCTCAGGAGTCATCGTGACCAAAGAGAGCAATATCAGTGTTCTCTCTCACCCCGCCAATCCTCAGCAAGGGTTCGCGATTCTCCCTATCGACTATTATTCCCCAATGGGGGAGAGCAACCTGACATGGAGTGCGCCGGGAAAAACACTCTCCTTTCCTATCACTATTCAAAGTGCATCGTACCCCACCGAAACACTGAGCGTTGACCCCTCTAAAATTACTCCTCCTCCCGAAGCCCTTGAGAGGATAGAACGCGAGCGGGCAAATGCCGAAAAAATCTATACCCATTTTACCCCCATACGCTACTGGAACAAACCGTTTATTCAACCGCTGGATACATTTATCACCAGTGAATACGGTTCGGCACGTACCTACAACGGAAGCTTGAAAAGTTATCACGGCGGAGTCGATTTTAGAGCTCGCACCCCAATCTCCATTCAAGCTGCGAATGACGGTATCGTCGTTCTAGCCGAAGATCGCTATTATGCGGGAGGGACGATCATCATCGATCACGGTGAGGGAATGTACAGTTGTTACTTTCACCTCAGCCGATTTGACGCAAAAGTCGGTGATTATGTCAAACAAGGGGATAGTATTGCCCTCAGCGGTGCGACAGGCCGTATCACC
>NZ_MIBU01000114.1:0-8195 GCF_001830725.1 Sulfuricurvum sp. RIFOXYD12_FULL_44_77 | reverse complement strand
GTTAAGGGAATAGGGCATGGTAAGCGTGCTTTTGTAGAGGCGTTCACCATCACGGTGTTGCGTGGATAGGAGAAATTCAGAAGGTTTGTTCTCGCTACGGCCTACTTTTACATTTTTAAAATCATTGGGAAGAGTGATCGAAAATGCACCTGTTTGATCCGTTGTATAGGTTTGAGCCGGAGTATCGTGAGTCTCAAATGTAACGGTAGTATTGATAAGCGGTTTTCCCTGAAAATGGAGGAGAAAATGGTACGATTTTGAGGCGGTATAGCGGTCATGTTCACGGTGCAGAGGATCGGGAATGATTTCCAATGCTGATTTAGATATAGCCGTGAGTAACGTGGGGGAAACTTTGGCAGGACGCCCTTGAAGGGAAAGATAGCGAATGGCGCTGTAGACTCCGTTCGTAGTATTACCTTCTGCTACTATCGCATAATATCCCCCCATAGAGGGTTTTGGCAGCATGAGTGTATTACGTTTAAAGGTCAAGTTTTGTTCGGAGAGATCAGGGAGGATAAGGTATGCCGAAGCATTTGCTTCACTGTTCATCAAAGCGAACATGGCACTCTCCCCTTTTCCATGTCCACCGTGTTTGGAAGCGGTCGCTTTCCCATCATCACATCCGTGCGGAGTCCAATAGATTGCTCCATCGCCATATCCCCAAAGGGAGACTCCAACTAAGAGGGAGAAGAGTATTTTTTTCATATCAGCTCCTTAAAATTTGATTGAAAGACCGGCAGTGTAAACACGTCCCGGATTCACGGTGATGGAGAGGTCTTCTGCATTAAAGAGTAAGTTGTCATCTCTATCGCTGCTTGCACGTGCTGTGTTGTAGTATTGGTTGTCGAATAGATTGTCGATTCTTGCAAAAAGTGCATACGTTACATTGCCCATTTTTGCTTTGTATTCGGCCAATATATTGACCGCTTCTTGTCCGTCAATTTCAATTCTGTTTAGATCATCCGCATAGTAATCCGACTTTTTACTGTATTCACTCGAGAGTTTGATATTTGAATTATGCTGGTAGTCGAGTATAAAATTGAGGTTATGTTTGGATGTTCGGGGTATAACGTTTCCGGTCACATCGTAATACGCCACTTCACCCGCATCAACTCTTCCGTCATGATCGGCATCAAAATGGATACCGAAGTTATCATATTTGGTGTATTTTGCGTTGAGATAGGTGTAGGCTAGGTTATAGGAGAAGTGATCGTTGATTTTAGCGTTCATCGCAAGCTCTAGCCCTTGGTGTTTCGCCCCCCCTATGTTGTCCCACATATCGGTGATGGTACTGTCCACGCTTCCGTAATTTCCGGCAGTTTTCATAATGAACTCTTTTCGGTCAATTCTAAAAGCAGAGGCTTCGTAGTTGATGTTGTTGATGGCTCCTCGTAAACCGATCTCATAGTTTTTGGCGTGTTCAGGTTTTAGATCGGGATTGTTCTGCGTGCTGCCGTAGGTACTGACATCTCCTGCAAAAAGTTGGGTAATCGTCGGTGCTCTAAATCCCGTCGAGTAATTTAAAAAGAGGCTATTTTGCGCATCAAGATTGTAGTTTGTTCCGATTCGGTAGGAATAAACATCGAACGATTTTTCAAGAGCGTTATCTCGAGAGTCGGTATAGTCAAGATTGATATCATCATAGCGAACGTTGAAGGTTGCGCTGAGCTTATCGGTGATTCCTTGTTTGTACTCACCGTAGAGAGCATACACTTTCTCATCCGTTTCATTATTGCTGTTTTCGTCGCCAGCTGAAAGATACGTGTAGGCAGGGAAAAAACCAACGCGCTGATCAACACGGTAGAGTACTTTATTTTTATAATTATTGTCCCGTATATCTAGCCCTAAAAGTGTTGCGAAGGTGTCAAATGACGCTCTGTACTCACTTTTAATCCCTTTTTGGACTTGTTCGTAGTAGTTATCATAGACATAGTCATCATCGGTATAGGTTTGTGTCGCGCCATTCCCGTCTTTGGTTTGAGGACTTGACCAAAAATAGGTGTCATCGGTATACATATATCCGTTGATCAGTAAATTAGAGTTATTAGAAAAATCTTTTGAATAGGTAAGGAACAGTTTTAACAGTTCAACATCAAACTTTCGGGTGTAGTCTCTGCTCTCCATATCCCCCGTGAAAACACTTTCCGGATTCGTTTGAGCCTCTGTTTCACCCCCTACAGTTCCATGAGAATCTTTTTTTCGCTTGGAAGCTTCGAGCCCGAATGTCAAATCACTCGTACTGTCGATGTAGTATTGAAGTTTGCCGTTGACGTATTGGGCGGTGTAATCGGAATCTTCATGGTAGCCGTCCGCTTTGCGCTCACTCGCTTGGATATGAAAACTAAAGTCATCATTAGCGTATCCGGTTCGCGCTAATAATTTTTGGTAACCGAAGCTCCCGCGTTCGATAGCGGCAAAATTTTGATTGTATTTTGCCCCTTTTTTGGTGGTAATGATGACCGCACCGCTTAGGGCATCATCCCCGAAAAGGTACGAGGCTCCCCCTTTGATCACTTTGATCGATTCGATATTATCAAGGTCGATATTCACTGACCCCGTTCGCTCAAATACAGGAACACCGTCAACAACGACGGCAACCCCCGGCTTTTCACCCATATAGACTTGGTTTTCTATACCGCGAATATGGATTTTGATACTGTCTCCGGTCTTAACTTCCGTCGTAATTCCCGGAATGCTTTGAAGGATTTGTTGGATATTTTCGGTATGAGCAGTATCAACACTCTCGCCGCTGATCGTTGAGGTGCTCGATATCTCGGTACGTTTGGATGCGAAGCGATCATCGATGGTCGTAGAGTCAATTTCGATAATTCCGAGGTTTTCAGCTCCAAAGCATGAGCTTACTATGAGTGATGAGAGTAATAGAGAGTGGGTGATTCGGCGGGTATTTACCATCGCATTTCCTTAAAGTTTTGGATTAAAGTATGCGATTATGAATTAGAAGTGTTACATTAGTGTTAATTTGATTTTTTAATTTAACACTAATGTAACAGTTATTTTTTTATGTGTAAATTCTGATTCTCCAATCGGCAGGATTCTAGTCGATCCTCATCTATTAAGGTACTAACCCCTACAGCGGTGAAAATTATAATAACTATAATAGCGATCAATATTCCTATACTTCTCCCCCCTGCACGTAAAATTGATCTTTTTTCAGGGTAAATCAGCGATGGTCGGGTGCATTTGGCAAATACTTTTTCACACGCCGCTTCGCACAGTCCGCACTGGATGCAACGGATATCAAAACCATGACGGATGTCGAGATCGGGAATGGGGCAGATTTTGACACATCCGCCGCATTCGGTGCAGTTCTCTTGCGGATCATCGAAACGGTAGGTGAGGCGATCTTCTATCGGAAATATAGCCGTGATAGCACCGTAGGGGCAGAGATAGGCGCAATACCACCCTTGCACCATATAAACTTCGGCGATCATGAGTACGGAGAGGATGCTGACGAGCCACCCCGCAAAGGTGAGATGTGCTATCGCGTCAAAGAGTTCATTGGTGCTGATCCCATACGCAACCACTGAAAATGCAAGTGTTGAAGCCAAAAAAGTGAGGAGTGAAAACCCTATCACTTTAGAAAAAAAGGATGTTTTTTTCCCTTTAAAAATACTCAGTAGATGGGCGAAAAACGTATTGGGGCAGAGAGTTCCGCAGTAAAAACGAGAGAGGCTGAGTGCGCTGATCAACGTTAGAGCTACCCCCAAAAGAATCAATAAAGCAATCATCGCATAGGTGTTCATTTCGAGTGCAAAGCCGAGTGTTTCGAGTCGATCATGGGAAAAGTTGAACAGCAACAGATGAAAATCTCCGAGTGTTATCCATGGAATCGCTAAAAAAGGGATAAGTAAGGCTAAAAATGTTTTGTTATCCTGTAAGAACTTCATTACATCCCCTTTCGGTTTTGTTTCCAGCTGTCGATCCGCTGTTCAGGTGGGAGTGTGCCGTTTTCGAGCCGCCCCTCTTCGAGTCGTTGGATGAGGTCGCTGAAAATCGTTTTATTGGGGAGGGTTTTGAAACGTTTCACGACATTGCCACTTTGATCGGCGATTAGGATCAGCGGAACACTCTGGGATAGACCAAATGGTAATGCCTGTTTTTGGCTTTCAACGTCATCGACCGATACACGGCTGATGGAGAGGCGGGGATACGCTTTATGCAACTCGTCCAGTAGCGTCAAACTCTGTTTGCATGGCGGGCACCATGAGGTGTAAAAGATGACGATGTTTACAGAGGCATTAGGATGAAAATAGGGGGTGTTTTTAAGTGAAATGGGTGCACTAAATGTGGAGATACTCATAAATAGAGTAAACAATGCCATTCTCACAGGAGAACCGAATATGTTGTGAATCTTTAAGGAGGTCGATTGAAGCATATTGGGTTCTCTTGTGAAAATAGGATGCCGAAGGGATGTACCCTTCGGAACGTTGTTATTTTTGTTTCAATACCCATTCGATGAGAGTTTTTGTCTCTTCATCGGTGAGTGTTTGCGGAGGCATTGGAGTTTCACCCCATTTACCGGTACTACCGTTTTTGAGTGAAGCGGCGAGAATATCAGCGCTTTCAGCTTTGGCGGCGACTTCTTTATAGGCAGGTCCTACAAGCGCTACATCAACACTGTGACATGCTAAACACCCTTTTGAATCTGCCAATGAAACCGCAGGATCGAGAACGACTTGAGGCGCATTTTTCATCTCTTCTTTGTACGCTTTGTACTCGGCGATAACGTCGGTCATGTATTTTTCCGTCGCTTCGGCTTGTAATTGCAACGGTTCTTCGAAACTTACCACGCGGATACCGTGACGTGCTGTTGCCATCAAGGCTACGGCAACGACCATCAATACCACCGCTTTGGTCGCATCGGAAAGAGACATCTCTTCATTGCTAAAGCGTTTAAGAAGGAAGAAGAATAGGATCAACAATACCGCTGATGCCGCAAAGGGCAAGAAGACAAACGGTGTATGGATATACGCTTCACTGATACGTGGGCTGAAGGCGAAAAATACCAAGGGTAAAACAGCGATGTTGACAGGAGCTGCCCACATAAACCATTTTTTACCTTGATCAATCGCCAAGCGACCTACTTCAGTCTCTTCTCCACCCGCTTTAACCCATTTGACCCCAAGATAGATCATAACAATCCCCGTGAACGCAAATGCGGTGAGGAAGAAGTTGATGAGACGGAAGAATGTCAACGGAGTCAACATAATGTCCCAAATGTTTTGTACAGAGGCAAACAATTCCGGCTGTAAATAGAGGTTAGACATCGACATAAACACCGGAGGCAACGTATAGAACGTGAGTACCGCAACTAAACCGATAGCGATATGGAACCCTTTGTGATTATGCAACGAATGCCAGCTAAATTTGTACGCATACGAGAGCAAGAACGCGAAGATGTTTCCGTAAATGATGTGCAAAATATGCGGAGATACTTTTAGAATCGCCGTATAGAAAAATCCGGTATAGAGTACCGAAATAACGAGCAACGGAGCGACCCCCCACAATGCCCCCATATTTTCACTGATGGTGGTAGGGTTGGTCATTTTGTATGCCAACAAATTGTTTGTTTTGGACTTTTTGAATACCCCAAAGATATTGTAGAGAACCGACGCTGTCGAGGCACCGATAAGGGTATAGATAAATGCGATGTGCACGACAAATACGATAATTCCCAGTGTGTCAAAAAACCAGCCGGGTAGTCCCATCGTCGGTACGACGAGAGGGATGTCAAAAGGGAGTTTCCAGTTCATTATTTGATCTCTCCTCTTTTATTAAGTGATGCGATATAAGCCGCTAACGCGTCTTTCTCGGCTTCGGTTCCGGTAAACGGAGGCATATACGGTGTTCCAGCTCCCGGTAGGTTGTTGATACGGTTACGAATTGCCTCTTCGCTCCACCCTTTGGTTAGGAATTTAAGACCGTTGATACCGTTTTCGGTATGGCAGGCACGACACTCGATTTGGGCAATCGTATGACCCACTTCGATAAGGTTGGATTTGTCCTCTTTGAGCACTTTTTTATCTTCATCAACGAAGACGGCGTGTTTGAGGATACCCACTTTGTTGAGATACGGTACGTCGGTAACACGGATACCGTTGGCGTACATGTAGTTATAAATCAAATACGGTTTACGGATAAACTCACGAGTACGTTCTTCGAATCCCCAGAAGAGCATAAATGCCGCAACCATGAGTGTTGCCGCGATGTAGGGAAAGCGTTTCGGAGAGAAGTAGGCGATAATCGTTGTTACCACTACCGCACCGCCGATGCCGCTGATGATCATGTACATCAAATCCATTTTATCGGCAAACGCTCTTGTCATCATCGCTGTTGGGATCATGGCGCGCGCTGCTTCAGGGATTTGGAGCAGATAGTAGTACCCAAATGCTGCGGCAACCGGAACCGTGACCATCATGATGGTTGCGAAGAATTTGATCATCCGTTCTTTAGTGGCACGAATCTCTTCATCTTTACTGAAACTGGTAATGAGCCATGTCCATAGAATAGCAAGTGCTCCGGCAAACGCGATGGAACTAAAGGTTCTCATCATAAGTCCTGGGAACCAAGTCGGGTTAAAGAGGGCATTATTGTAGTTGACCGTACCCGGATACACTTCAGGATCGATCCACGGTTGACCGTCGAAATTCGGTGTCAACATAAAGCCCAAAATAGCGGTGATGATCAACATCGTTATCCATGAGGATACCGCATAATAGATTCCGAAGCGAACCGAAGAAGCACGACCTTGCGCTGTTGTGGCTTTCGGTTTCCATGTCATAAACCAGAAGAGAAGCAAAATAACCTCGAAGTTAAAGACGATCCACTCGATAAACCATTTCCAGAAGAAGACGCGGATAAGTCCTCCGATAGCGTTGGGGCTGATAATGTTAGCGTGAATCCACATCCCGATTCCGGTGAGGGCTCCGACAGAGGTAGAGATGATAAAAAAGACCATGAGGAGGCGATAGACGGTTTCATATCCCGCCAAATCCCCTTTTTTATTGGTCCACCATGCGGCAAGTGCGAGTACCACAGACCCTCCGACAGCACCGCCGTGAGAGACAAATACGTGGATGATCGCATTGATCGCCATGAGCATTCTTAGCCCAATCGTGGGCATTTCGAATATGGGAAAATCGAACATACATTTCCTTTAGTTAAAAATAAGGTGTATGCACGGCAACGTCGGAGAAACAGCGTAAAAAAACGCTATAATTTAGACGTTGCTATGCAATACGTTTTTCCGTCTGCTTGAGAGCTGCAATTCATAGAGCAGACGGATCGTTGGTTTTTTCTCCTCCGTTTTTTCTCCTTTTAACTCCTAATGGTAATTTCCGAGAGTAAGATTATGAACTAACTGTGTTAATTTTGTGTTAAGCAGTTAATAAAATAATTTAAGTTTTATTTGATTTATATGGTGGGCTATAATTCTTCTAAAAAAGGTCATAAATGACAACCATCTGGCACAATCCGAAATGTTCAAAATCACGGGAAGCCTTAAAATTATTAGAAGATAAAGGGGTACCTACCGAAGTATTCAAATACCTCGATACCCCACCATCACGTGAGGAGATCGTATCTTTGCTCAAAAAACTCGGAGTTTCAGCGCGGGAATTGATGCGGACGAAAGAGGAGTTGTATAAAGAGCTGGGGTTGGCAAAGATTGAAGAGGAATCGGTTTTAATCGATGCCTTGGCAGCGCATCCGAAACTCATCGAACGTCCGATTTTGATCGAAAATAATCGTGCGGTGATCGGTCGTCCTGTTGAAAAAGTAGTTGAATTTATCGGCTAATAGAGTTTTTTATCCTCTTTTTCTTCCCATAGTTTAAAAAGCTTTTTACTTTTTTCCGTATCGACAGGTCGCAGATCGAGGGTGCTTTCGGGGCTTCGAATCATCTCATAAAAGATCCGATCGTCAAATCCTCCCTCTGCGGCATCATTCATGGATGAGGCATAATAAACCGTGGGGATTCGCGCCCAGAAAATTGCTCCCATACACATCGGGCATGGGTAGCAGGTTGTATAGAGAGTGCAGTCAGAGAGATCGAATTTTCCGAGTGCGGCAGAAGCACGGCGTATGGCATTGATCTCGGCGTGAGCGGTGGGATCATTTGTCCCCAGTACTTCGTTATGGGCACTAGCGATTATTTTCCCTTCTCGGACGATAGC
>NZ_MIBU01000113.1:0-2036 GCF_001830725.1 Sulfuricurvum sp. RIFOXYD12_FULL_44_77 | reverse complement strand
CGGCGATCGAAGCGGTATGCGATTTCATGGAAACACGCTGCAATGAAAAAATTCGTATCATAAAAGACATCGCAGCAGCAGCTGCAGGGATAACTATTTTTACATGGATTGTCGTTTTATTGATCGAGTTCATTAAAATCCTTCCTCATATTACCGGCTAGGAGCGCATCAATGTGTCTTATTTTAACGTTTGCCCTCATCGTCGCAACCCTCTCATTTTTTTCTCAAGGACTTCTCCCCCATGCGATTATCAGCGGATTGCTTGCTTCTCTTTCACTTTTCTTCTTTATCCGAAAGCTAATCTTTAACGGACGATGCATTTTTGGAAAAGAGACCGACTGTAATAAAAAATTAAGCTAATATACTCATAATTCGATAATAGTTATTGTTTTCAGGAGTATGTTGTGTATTTAATTTGGGAAGCGTTTTGGGAATTAAGTGTCGATATGGGTGTCTATATCCTTTTTGGTCTTCTGGCCGCTGGGATTCTGCACCAGATTATCCGTGAAGAGTGGATTCAAAAACATTTAGGTTCCGATACCCACGGCTCGGTATTCAAAGCAGCCCTATTTGGTGCACCCCTTCCTCTGTGTTCTTGCAGTGTCATCCCCTTTGCAGCGGCTTTACGGCGCAACGGTGCTTCCAAAGGATCGACCCTCTCCTTTTTGATTTCAACGCCGATCACGGGTATTGATTCGATACTCGCGACCTTTGGGATGTTTGGATGGGTATTTACCTTCTACCGCGTTTTCACTTCGGTGGTCATAGCGATTGCCGCCGGCGTCCTCATGACTATCTTTGAACCGCAAAAAACTCTCAAAAAAGGGTTTACTTTTACTGCTACCGCTCCCAAAATCACCCCTATGAGTAAAACTGAAGAGAAAAAGCCCTTTTCTTTCGTAGCTATTTTTGAATACGGTCTAGTAACACTGTTAGGAAGTTTCAGTAAACCTCTCTTTTGGGGGCTCTTAATCGGTGCGTTTATCACAGCCGCTATCCCCTCCAATCTCCATGAGCTTTTTAGCGATAATCTCTTATTAGGCTACATCATCGCCGTTGCGATTGCCACACCGATGTATGTATGCGCGACCGCATCACTTCCGATTGCGGCATCGCTCATCCTCGCCGGAGTTTCACCGGGTGCCGCTTTTGTCTTTTTAAGTGCAGGCCCTGCCACCAACAGCGTTACTATGGGAGTGGTAAAATCCCTATTGGGTATGCGCGCTTTAGTGATTTACCTCTCTGTGATTGTCATAGGAAGTATACTTTTTGGTGCGCTCATCGATATGGGGTTTAATACCCTTTCCATCACAATGAATGTCAATTTGCAAGAGGAACACGGAATCGTGGAAGAATCTGCAGCCGTTCTAATGCTGGGGTTAATCGGATGGCATCTTATTCGCGGATTATTCCAGAAAAAAGAGAAAAGTTGCAACGGAGGTTCATGCTGCTCATAAATAGCCACTAAAACTTTGTCCGCTATAATGGCGGACTTATTTTTCAGGACCCTTTATGAACGAAACCCTTCTCATCCTCGCCGTCGCATTGGCAATGGACTCTGTCGCCGTCTCCATCGCGATTGGATCAAAATACAAAGATCTTTTACTCTCCAAAGCCTTTTTTACAGCAGCTGTTTTCGGATTTTTTCAAGGGGCGATGCCTCTGGCTGGGTATTTCATCGGAATCAGTTTTGCAGAATACGTTCAGGCATTCGATCACTGGATTGCTTTCGTTCTCCTCGTAGGTCTTGGGGGAAAAATGCTTTACGAAGCGTACCAAAACGAGTTTGACGAAGAGGTGACCGATCTCTCCGCTAAAACGCTCATTACCCTTGGGATTGCAACGAGCATCGATGCTATGGCGATCGGGGTGACTTTCGCTTTTTTGCAAACCGATATCTATAGTGCGGCAGGTGTCATAGCGCTGGTCACATTTGTACTCTGCGTCGCGGCCGTCTATGTCGGAAAGAAATTGGGTTCATTGCTGGAGAGTAAAGCGGAAATGTTGGGAGGGCTTATCCTAATCGGATTGGGAAC
>NZ_MIBU01000112.1:0-3384 GCF_001830725.1 Sulfuricurvum sp. RIFOXYD12_FULL_44_77 | reverse complement strand
TATTGGTATTTTCATTTGCCTCTAATGTCGCAAGCTGTGAGGTTTGTGTCAAAATTTTCTCACTGTCCATCGGAGCGGTCGGATCTTGGTATTTAAGTTCCAAGAGCAACAATTTAAGGAAGTCGTCTTTTCCTAAAACACTTTTATCTACGTTCGTCGCGGCCGTAGTTGCACCTGTGTAAGCAGCATCTGTTGTGTACGCTCCATAAGCATTAATAGCCATAATAGTCTCCTTAGTTTACGCGTAATGCGGAATTATGATTTCAAGAGCCGTGATCTGCTCTTCATTTAGTTCGAGATCTTCGAACGACTCATAGGCACGGAAACGGTTTTGCTGCTGCTCGTGTTGCTGTTGAAATCCTTGTTGGGGATTTTGCCCCTCGCCCCCTGACATAAAGTTCATTGTGGCGTTAGTGATCCCCTGAGAGGCGAGCTGTGCTTTGAGCTCAGTGGCGTTGTGTGCTAAAAAGGCGACACTGTTCGTGTTGTTCGATTGAATGTTGACGTGGACATTATTGCCTCGCTGTACGAGGGTTACTTCAACTTCTCCGAGCTTTTCGGGATTGAGTTTCATCGTCAGACGGGTAAACGGGGGCTTGTACTCCTGGACAGCCTCTTTGAGATCACTCGCAAAAAGGCGCATACTTTGAGCGGCCTCTTTCGATTTTACTTCCAGAGAATCGGCTTTAAGAGTGTGGGACGTTTTAGCCCCTTCTCCCTCGATTTTAAGAGAGGTTGATGATTCTTTATCACCCTCTTTTGTTTCATTTGTCCCGTGTAATAGGGCTATCAGCGCGTCGGTTTTCACTGATGTCGGTGCTGTCGAAGTAGATGTTTTATCTGAACTGTGTGCTTCTGAAGCGGTGATAGTGGCGGTTACTCCCGTTTCACGTTTATCGAGATTCTGCAGAAGGGTTTTTAGGGGCTGCTCTTCTGATTTTTCAGAAACCGCATTTGTAGAAAGCTCTGCAGAGGTTGTTGTAGCATTTTTTTGCTCTTTCCCTTTTATCTCACTTATGAGCTGAGTAATCACTTCAAAAGGGGACTCTTCATGAATCGTTGCGGGGAGTGCGGCAAGTGTTTTGGTATCCAACAGCGGTTTTGTGAGTAATTCGGTGGGAAACGAAGCTTTCTCCTCAGTATCATTCACTAAGGTAGAAAGGGTGATCGATTGAGGGTTAAGATCCATTTTTTCAGCCAATTTTACGAGTCCTGCCAATGTTTTCGGCAACGATTTCGGATCGACCTGATACTCAGGGTTTTTGGCCGTAATCTCATTTTTAAGGTACTCTTTTGCCCGATTGATGAGGGTACGAACCTGATCGTTGGATAAATTATTGAGTAATTCATTAGAGACAAGTGCCGATTCTTTCTCATCACTTCCTGTTAATAGGGATTGGAGTTCTTTTATATTACTATTTTTGACGGAGCTGTTTTTAGGATCGATTATCGCTTTGAAATCATTCGATTTTACGATTTTCCCCTCCTCTCCTTTGGTCTGCATCCCGAATGAGCTTAAAAGCTTGGAAAACATGTCGTTCGATTTTGAGGATGAAGAATTTTTGGTATTCCCCCCTAATAAATCAGCGAGCGACGTTTTCGTCTGAGCCTCTTTGTTTTGAATGATCATAAGCGATCCTTGTGTGAGCGTACAATAATCCGCTCTTTTGTTAAAGTAGTTAATCAAAGCAAAAAATATTCCACATAAAAAAAGTAATCAAACGGTAACACTCTTTAAACTGCTTAACATTTCCTTAACCTTACCTGCGATATAATCCGCGAAAATCTTTGCCCTATCAAAGGACAGCAATGCAAAAAATTCGTAATATCGCCGTCATCGCGCACGTTGACCACGGTAAAACAACTCTTGTTGACGGATTGCTCAAGCAATCTGGAACGTTCGGAAGCCACGAACAAGTAAATGAAAGAGCGATGGACTCTAACGCACTCGAAAAAGAGCGCGGGATCACCATTCTTTCTAAAAATACCGCGATCCGCTACGGCGATCATAAGATTAACATTATCGATACTCCGGGCCATGCTGACTTCGGCGGTGAGGTTGAGCGTGTTTTGAAAATGGTTGACGGTGCACTATTGCTTGTTGACGCCTATGAGGGTGTTATGCCTCAAACGAAATTCGTTGTTAAAAAAATGCTCGGGCTTGGAATCAAACCGATCGTTGTTATCAACAAAATCGATAAACCGTCCGCTGACCCTGAGCGTGTAGTAGACGAAGTATTCGACCTTTTCGTTGCGATGGACGCGACCGAAGATCAACTTGACTTCCCGATCATCTACGCTGCGGCGCGTGACGGTATCGCAAAAATGGATATGAGCGATCCTGACGGTGACTTCACGTGTATGTTCAACACTATTCTTGACAAAGTACCTGAGCCTACCGGTGATCCGGAAAATCCGACTCAGTTGCAAGTATTCACCCTCGACTACGATAACTACGTCGGTAAAATCGGTATCGCCCGTATTTTCAACGGTAAAATCGCTAAAGGGGATAATATCCTCCTTGCAAAAGCAGACGGTGAAATGGTCAAAGGTCGTATCTCTAAATTGATCGGCTTTATGGGCTTGAACCGTATGGAGATCCAAGAAGCGGAAGCGGGTGACATCGTTGCGGTTGCCGGAATTGAGACGGTAGACGTCGGGGATACTATCTGTGACCCGCAAAATCCTATGCCGCTTGATCCGATGCACATCGAAGAGCCTACATTGACCGTTGTTTTCTCGGTAAATGACTCTCCGCTTGCAGGTCAAGAGGGTAAACACGTTACCGCGAACAAAATCCGTGAGCGTCTTGATGCAGAGATGAACACCAACGTAGCGATGCGTTACGAAACGGTTGGAGAAGGTAAATTTATCGTATCCGGTCGTGGTGAGCTTCAAATTACGATTCTTGCAGAAAATATGCGTCGTGAAGGTTTCGAGTTCGGTATCGGACGTCCTGAAGTTATCGTAAAAGAGATCGAAGGGGTCAAATGTGAACCGTTTGAGCACCTTGTTGTTGACCTTCCTGCGGACAATGCAGGTACGATCATCGAGCGTCTCGGTCGCCGTAAAGCGGAAATGAAAGCAATGGTACCGATGGGTGAGGGGTTCACTCGCGTAGAGTTCGAAATCCCTGCGCGTGGTTTGATCGGTTTCCGTGGTCAGTTTTTGACTGATACCAAAGGTGAGGGTGTTATGAATCACTCATTCCTTGAATTCCGCCCTTACACCGGTAACGTTGAGAGCCGCCAATACGGAGCGTTGATCTCTATGGAAGACGGTGTTGCGTTAGCGTACTCATTGTTCAACCTCCAAGATCGCGGTGTCCTTTTCACAGCGCCTCAAACGAAAGTGTACAAAGGTATGATCATCGGTGAGCACAGT
>NZ_MIBU01000111.1:0-7686 GCF_001830725.1 Sulfuricurvum sp. RIFOXYD12_FULL_44_77 | reverse complement strand
ACCGATGAGACTAAAAAAGGGGAAGCATTAGAGTGCGGAGCTAACGGTTTCTTGATGAAGCCGGTTCGTGAAAAAGATGTCCTCGCAAAAATCGCCCAACTCGCTCTTTAACGCCAAAAGGATAAAATCCTTTCGGCTGCTATCATAATTAATCTCTTATAGTCTTACAGTTTTTGCCATGAACGTTTATGTGCGCGAATAGGTTCTGTTGTGATAATCGCACGCGTTACCGCTGTCGCATCGATCATTACCATCGTATCTTTTCCGGTAGTATCAGCCAGCGTGGTACACCCTACCGCTGCAACCCCTTCAAATGAATAGGCTAAAGAAACATTGACGTCGAACATAGCAGTTCCTCCAGCATCGTTTACGGTGATATTGAGCTGATTTAAACAAGGATTCCCAACAGCAGCCGTATCAACCCCCTGCGCCCGCATAAGAGCATACTCAGTGGCACTCTGAGCTAATAATTCAGCCTGAGCTCTGAGATAATTATCGGAGATCGATTTGCTCCCTTTGGCGGCATTGGATAACAGCAATGTTCCCCCTAAAGCAACCATAACCACAACAAAAATTGCCATAATCATGGCAAAGCCTTTGCGTTTAATAACGGACATGTACCATCCTTTCACGACAAATTTGATTTGCGGAAAGATTCGAATCACTTAGATTCTCATCTAACCCTTGTAGACAGATTTTGAGGGTATAAATATTACCAACATTGGAGTTCATAATGGTATTTCGATTGTCATAAAGTATCGTAAAATGGGTTACTTTATCACCTAACATTCTCCCCGTCACATCATTGTACTGCTCGCCGTTCCAAGGTTCAAATCCGGTATACATATTAAAGACTCCATCTTTTGCTCGGAAAGCATGAGCGGTTCGCATGACATACGCTCGGCTTGCTTGCCCACTAATACTTAGCATACCGTTTAATGTCAAATTTACATCCGAATTGACATTATTTATTCTACGATAAACATCATTTGTATTTAATGCATTTTCCCAACCAAACCGATGGCATTCATCAGCCCCCTCTCCCAATCCATCACTCCGAAAAATAGCTGCACCCACCAAGGAATTTCCCGGATTGATAGATGTAAAGTTAGCATCGGACGAAATCAACGTATTTCCGACACTCAAAACATCGCTTGTCCATCCCGAAAGCCAACGCCCTATCCCTGCATTCCAAAATCCTCTTAACCCGTCATTATCTACCGCGACAAAGGCAATGGTATAATCCGTACTGCTATCTGCATTGGCAGGAATGCCGACACATTGTGTTCCAAATACCGTGTTATTGGCATCCAATCGAATAATAGAAGCGGAGATTCCATTTTCAAAATATTTGGATACCTGCTCAAGAATCTGATCGGCCTGAGCTACCCGCTTGGAATACTCCCCCGTTCGGTAAATTCCATCATAATATTGGCGCAACGCTTCCAGTGCTAACCCTCCGACGATCCCCAAGATAACGATGACGAACAGTAGCTCTATCATGGTAAAGGCTTTACGATTCTTTATAGGTTTCATTCGGAGAACTTCCCAACATTAGATTTAAAAAAAGTCAACGTCATATCAACATCAGGATTAGCCGCGTTATTAGTTCGAACGACAATACGTTTCAAATGCGTAACTCCTCCTGCTGGGTTCGGATTCATAGTAGCAGATGAACCGAGCGTCCACGTTGCTGTTGCCACTCCTGCATTAATAGGAGACATTGTAGCAGCAACATAATTCACTCTATACTCAATCGGAATCGTATAAATATTGCCCCCGGTTGCATTGATTTCAAGATTATAAGGCAGATTATGGAGCTGTTCGATACCGAAGTTGAGACTCAAATTTCCATCCGCTGTTGCTACCGCCATCATCGGTTCACTGTTAGAGCACGCCATACTCGAATCAGGGTTTGCGCGATACACTCCGGCCCCTCGGAGGGGGTCCGCAGTACAAGGGAGATCTCCACCTAGAGCAATCTGTAATGGACTGAAATCTGGGGCGGATGAATTTTGATCCCATCGTGATTGAGAAACTTTGGTAATCTCACCTAACATCCGCTTGAGTATATCTTCATCGATAATCATCCCTTTGGAGGCATTATCGGCTACATTCATCATAGAAGGAATCGTGATGACACTGATGGCGATAATAACAATGGCAAATATAAGTTCAATCATCGCCATCGCTGAGCGCATTCGTACCCTTTTCATCATCGTGTTGCCGGAGTATAATCATAGGTTACCCCCGTTCCCGTAGATGTCGCTTTGTTTGCTTTATCGCTTCCTAATATTTGGGTATTGGTAGAACTGCCAGCCGTTCCGATATTTGGGACAACATTGATATTGAAACACGGATGGGTTCGGCAATCAAGGTTAGCATTTGATGGATCACCATAATTGAGAGCATTGGTACCGAACCATAACCATGGATCAGTATTGATATGTGCTTTGCCACTATAGGTTGGAGCAATACCACCAAAAGTATATGTCTCCATGCCATTGACCTCAGCACTCCCCATATTGACAGTCGTTACTGTAGCATTACTGTTATTTTGTATTCGGGTAATATTCCCGTCTCCGTCATTGTTATCATTATGCAGTGCATTGATAAACCATTGCGGTGAATTACGACTAGGTGCTAAGCCAGTTCCAGCTAACGTCGGAGTATTAAATACTTCATACCAAGCGTTTGCGGTAAAACCGACATTTCCGAAGACCCGTACATCGCGGGGAATGATACGGCCGTAGACGTAGGTAACATCAAAGTCCATAGCTCGCTCACCCTTAGGTTCATGTACAGCACTCAAATCGGCTTGCATAAGACAATCGGCCGCATTTAAACATTTCACATTCATCTTCCTAAAACTCGCTTCAAAAGGATTAAGCGGTTGTGTCACCGTACGATCATAATTAAAGCGACTTACTGTATATAATGAACCTGCTGTCTCTTTGGTAAAGTTTCCATCTAAAATTGAAGTCAAAGGCATCAATAGTGCTGTTGTATTGATATTGGTAGCATTACTATCATAAATTAAATTAGCTGGGCTAGCTACAGTGGTATTATAATCCATAAAACGAAGCTGGAACGCTGCATTTTGCGGATGAGTAAGATTATTATCACTTGTCATCGATAGCGTCAACGATTTTGCATAACAATCAGTGACATAATTTGTCGTTACTGCATTGTTATAGCCAGCGGCACGAATGTTCCCCGTTGCCCGTAATGCCATATTCATCCCATCATCATCACTGATATCAGACATATAAACAAACCCGTCTCCTCCTGCTGTAATCCCACTAGGAAGTCTCCCTAGGCCAAAAGTGATCCCACTTAAATCAAATTTATACGGAAAAAATGTCAATAAATAATCCCGATATTTATACGGATCTGTAGTCGTTGGATATTCAGTATTGTTATGCGTACTGCTGATATTACATCCAACTAAATTATTTGTTGCTAATGTTGTTGTATTGAGTGTTACAACTGTCGCCTGAGTCGGAACATCTGTACTGTTTTCTGAACACTCAGCCCCCGATAGGAAATGTGCCCCCGTTTGATGTCCTTGTTTCAGTGGATCCCAATCCACAGCAGTCCATGTTGTATCGATAATGTTAAGACGATATTCTCCCACTTGAGAGAGGTTCCCATCCGCTGTGACTGTTCCATTGATCAGATTAAAACTTTGCACTTTACTTTCCGTGTCGTTACAGCCGCTTTTTGGAGTTGATGGTTCCCAAATCAGAGTAATATTATAATCCGATCCCCCCGTTGCAAAATAGCGGGTATACCCTGGTGTAGCTGTGTTGTCCTTGTGATTTGTTGCATTAATATCATAACGATAATCATATCCGCTACTCACACTTACACGTCCTGTATTTGGAATCACAACTCCCGTATATCCTGACGCAAAAGACTGAGTTACCGTAGTATTTGTCTGATTCACATCCCGCAGTGCTACCGTATAGCTCTCAGGACGTATCGCAAAATTATCGCGGGAACAGAGAACCTGCGTGTTATATCCATACAAACACTCCATACAAATAGCAAGATTATGCTGATCGATACCTTGATTCCCCGCATTACCACACGCTACGGCAACAAGCGATGTCGTTGAACCCGGATTTGATGGTATCTCAACAGGTTTAGCACAATGTTGGATATCTTGGACAAGCTGCGTAAAGTTCAAAATCTGTGTGTTTTCCGATGAAGATCCTTCAGCTGTTTGAATCAAGGAATTATTCCCGTCATTCGTCACATTAAACGTCACCCTAAACGCAGCATTTGGCGTTGCATTTTTAAAAAAATCTTCAGGATTTGTCAAAGTAGTTACACCTGAAGAAATAGTATCTGATACCATCCCAGCATCTAGAGCATCTTGTATTGTTTGTGCATTGAAATCAACTTGTGTCGTATTTCCATCAGTAGCACTATTTTTAAAATTTACCCATACCCGAGGAGTTATAGCACTGGATGGCTCTCGACAAGCTGCATCCGTATCATGAAACTGACTCACATCGATCATCTCTACCGCTACAGCTGTTCGTACAGCTTTTGGAAGATCAAAATTTGGATCATTCGGATCAAACGAAGCAATTCTAAAATTCCCAGGTCGCTTTGAGACTTGAGTGGTTAAGTCATAATATTTTTTCCCTGTTGTATTATTGACGTTTGTAGTCGTATCATACAGTCCAGCATCAACAACACTGAAAATTCCTTTTTCTATGTTATAACTAAAATTATCAGACGAACACATCGGAAGCCCAACACCGCCGACACTAGAGGTCGATGGAATTGTTAAAGTTGTTCCATCTGCTAGCGGAATTACTAAATCGTATGAAAAAGTGCCCACTATCGGGATGCTGATATTTCCATCTTTTTGAGGACTTAATGTGTAATATGTATACGAATATTGCTTACCGGCCATATTTCCTAATGGAATATCATTTATATATGTGTCACCCACACTTAAAGGCCAACCCGCATCGGTTTTAGATATAGGAACAAATACATTTGGATACGTGATCGAAACACTGTTGCGTTTATAGATCGCTTGCGAACTGTTAATATCGGAAATATCTAAAATAACATTGTTTGCGCTGACATCAGAGTTTTCTCGATTTTTGATAAATAAACTGACATTGATATCTTCTGTATTCGACAAATATCCACGAATATAAGGCATCATATTTCCGCTATTTTCTTCGGTAAAAGAGAGTCCGTTTTGCTCATATCCATAGTCATAACAAAATGAAGGGGTATATAAATCACTCGAAAAAGCAATGGCCCCCGGAGTAGATTGGTCACCGTTTCCTGATGAGAAAGTTGCTTCTAGTTTTAGTGATGTGGATGTTTGACTATTTTTCATATAAGAAGATACGTTATATGAATCCAAATCTAACCCGGGGTAATACGAAATTGCCGCATCTACTGGAACACCATCATTGCTTACCGATCCATTAAATGGATTGTTTATTGGATTTACCGCATTTGAAACGGCTTCGTAAGTGTTTGCATTATTAGCATTTTGAATGTAAAACGCATCTCTTGAGATAAGCTTTTCACCCCCTGAGGCATAAAAAAGCATTTTTGCATTAACACTCCCTGATTTTGGAGTTAAAAATCCACTTATAGGTATTTCAACACTCGATGTCTCATATCCACTTATAGGAAGCGGAATCATTGCATCAAATCCATTAAAGACATTAATATTTTTAAGTTTTGTATCAGCGGGCATAGTCTCTTGATCATATTTATACACAACAATCAAAGACCAGTTCCCCCAAAAACCAAATTTAATCCCGTCATATTCAGCTCCAGGCCCCACATAAAGATATGAATACCAATCAGTTCCACTATTGGCTTTTATATTTCCAACTGTAAATGTTTGCGAAGTACCGCTCACCAAATGGGATTTCACAAGAGCCGTCACATCTTTATAACCCTGATAAAAAGACCTGAATCCACCATCATTACCTGCACCATCTCCCCAAAAATCATGGTACCAAAGATCATCAGCTGTAATATCTTGCGTTGTTCCATCAGGAAGACGAAAAGACACATTTTGTCTATTTTGTACCATTGTAGAAGTTGTATAATCACCCGCATCAGGGTCAGCAATATGCCCTTGCCAATAAAGCCCTGCCCATTGAATTTCACCTCCATCAACATCTGCTGGCAACGTTAATAATGATGATGCAGAGTTTAACGTCATAGCCCCTTCATTTTTATAGACTAAATTAGAATCATACAAATACCCATTATAATTGTTATTACAGCCCCCTGATCCATTGTTTTGACATAAAACAGAACTACCCGTGGAGGTAAAATCACCAAAGAGTTTTAACCCCCCATTTGCAAAAACAGGGGTAAAAGGGTTTTCATGATATATGTCATGCCCCTTGATTGGTTTATTTGCATTTAATAAATATTTAGTATCTCCATTCGATTTACTTCCAAGCAAATAAAGATAATAAGTAGTCCCAGCCGTTACACTAACCGTTGTTGTTGATGTTTGCAAATCACCTATCTCACCTGATGACCACACTGCTGTTGAACACGTGCTATCACTGTATAAAGTAGCATACAAATTATTATTTGTATCAGGCGTATTTTGTATAGATAAATTTATTTGCCCCCCTACAGGATTTGTTATAGTATAATAATCGGCATCATCACTTTGTACATCACCAGTATGATTATTGTATGTCGAGCCTGCCGAAGCAGTCCATGTACCAATACTTGACCCTGTTGGACATACCCCCCATCCTGAAATAGCAAATATAACCGTTATTCCAAAAACCGTAATCAATCGTAAAAAAAGTTTATTTATTTTCATCTCATCCTCCTTCGGATTTTAAGGCACTCAAAAATTGGGCTCGGTTGTACTCATCCATATACCCAATTTACCTAATCGATTACTATCGACCATTGTCCCTCTTTTCTAAAGCTTTTATGCGAGGAGACGCCATCTTTTGATTGTAGTGCTATGCAGATTAAATGATGATTAAAATGTGTTAATAATTATTGAACGTATATCGATTTACTTTTTATCAAAAGTTCTTGACGTTTGTTTTTTGTGTGTTATAATCGAACTTTCTTCAATATAACACTAAGGTGGGACACTTATGAATATCTCTCTCGTCGGACGCCACATCGAGCTCAGCGATGCAATCAAAGATCATCTGATGCACTCTATCGATACACTATCTAAATTTCATCTTGACCTTATCAGCGTCAATGCCGTTGCCAGTTCTAATGAGCGTAAAAAAGGGGTGAACATTGAATTTACAATCAATGTTGCCGGAAAAAATACCATTGTTATCACTCAACGTGATGACGACCTCTATGCCGCTATCGATATCGCCATTGACCGTGCCCAAAAAGCGCTTCGCCGTCTTCATGACCGTATTTCAGATCATAAAAACGAAGGTTTAAATGAAGCAAAATTAGCCGCAGCACACAATGTCAACCTCCATGAAGCGGAAGAGGCGATGGAAGATGAGATCGTCCCAGCCGAGCCGGTACTCTTTAAACCGCAAGAGGTTGCAGAAGTATTAGAGAGACTCAAAGAGAGTACTAAAGCATTTGATGTATTTTATGACAATGACGGGAAAATGCGTGTCCTTTACAAACGCGGTGACGGACGTTTCGGGTTATATTAACCTTTTTGAAGGTCAAGAT
>NZ_MIBU01000110.1:0-2106 GCF_001830725.1 Sulfuricurvum sp. RIFOXYD12_FULL_44_77 | reverse complement strand
TCCCTGAGTATGAAGAACAACCGCATCAAAAGCTTCTAAAAACTCACTATCCGTCGCATTTTTGAGTGTGTCGTACAACACATAGAACTCTTCATGACGTTGGTCGATGGAGTCTACACCCACTTTTAGAGCTTCCGGCAAATGGGACATTGAGAGCCTTTTTTATAAAGGTATTCAATTATTGTTCTACACTACGCAGGACTCTACTTTTTATATTTTCCCAAAATACCCATAAAAGTGGGGATATTCGCTCCGCCGTCATGACGCCCTATTTTTTTCCCTTTTGCATCCAAAAAATGGAATGTCGGTGTTCCGATATACCCTAATCCCTCAGGGATAAAATCTTTGTGGATATCGATATGAACGGGAACAAAGCTCTTATGAATTTCATTGGCTACCGCATTTTCTTCAAATACGACATCATTCATATACTCACAAGCCGGACAATTCTCTTTGGAGAGCATTACCATCACCTTTTTCTTCTCTTTTGCCGCTTGAGCGAGTGCGGCGTCATACGACACTGCCCATTTAAGTTCCGCAAAGGCACAACTTGCCATTACAGCCAATGCTAAAATAATTTTACTCATTTGATCTCTCCTAAATGTTTTAGAAACTCTTGCGGTTCTTTAAATCCGACGATATCGGCACTATTGATACGTCTGCTATTCTCGTCAAAAAACAAAATTGCAGGAGGCCCGAATATACCGTATTTAGAACTGATCGCTTTTGCCGCATCATCGTTAGCGGTCAAATCAACTTGAACCAAAACATAGCTGTCCATTGCCGTTTTGACACGCTCATCGCTAAAGGTTTTCTCTTCAAGTTCTTTACACGCGGTGCACCAGTCGGCATAAAAATCTACCATCACTTTTTTACCTTTGTTTTCGACCAAAATAGCCTCCAACTCTTCGATTGAGGTGATGCGTTCAAATGTTTTGTGTTGATTTTGCGCCACAGATACCGCTAGTTCTTTATTCGGTAAAAACGGATCGAGCGGATGAAGGGGATCTTTTGCGCCGCTCATACCCCCAAGCAACAAAGACATACCGTAGAGTAAAATAATAATCCCCAATGCTTTTTTGTTGGCTTGAGGGCATCGGATACAATTACCGCTAATCGGTTCAAGTGCACCAATGTTAATCGCAACAAAAACAGCCAAAGCACCCCAAAGCATCATAGAAATATTTTCATCGATGATACGGCTGATCATCCAAATCGATACACCGATGAGCATAACCCCAAAGATCGATTTGACACTGTCCATCCAAACTCCGGGACGAGGCATAAATTTACCGGCACTTGTTCCCACTGCTACCAGCGGGATACCCATTCCGATACTGAGGGCAAAAAGGGCAACACCGCCAAGAAGCGCATCCCCCGTTTGACCGATATAAATTAATGCTCCTGCCAACGGTGCCGCAACACACGGTCCGACGATAAGGGCAGAGAGGAATCCCATAATGGCCACACCGACGATCCCGCTGCGTTTGCCGCTGAGTTGTGTAATGCGCGATTGGATAGCATTAGGGATTTGAAGTTCAAACAGATCAAACATCGACATCGCTAGTGCGACAAATACTAGGGAGAAAAGGGTTATAATCCAAGGGGTCTGAAATGCGGCCTGAAGGTTCGCACCGAAAAGTCCTGCCAAAATACCTGCTATTGTATACGCAACCGCCATTGAGAGGACATACACAACCGAGAGCCAGAATGCTTTTTTAGTCCCTAACCCTGCCCCTTGTGCGACAATAACCGAAGAGATAATCGGAATCATAGGGAATACACATGGGGTCAATGCCAACAATAAACCAAATCCAAAAAAACTCAAAATAATAAACCAGAGGCTCCCCCCCTGAATCACGTTTGCAATCTGATCTGTCTCAGAGGCTTTGACTTCCTCTTTAGGAACACTCACTTCCATCTTTGTCGTCTCAACCGCCGGAGCTTTTAAAATAGAACTGTTTGAAGAACTCCCTTCGGTCAGTTTAGTCGCATCAATGGTAATCTTTAGTACGGTTTCGATGGGTTCATAACATAATCCTGCAGATGAGCACCCCTGATAGGAGAGTTTTACACCGATACTTTGTTCACCGCTGACATCTGTAC
>NZ_MIBU01000109.1:0-7047 GCF_001830725.1 Sulfuricurvum sp. RIFOXYD12_FULL_44_77 | reverse complement strand
TCACTATTTAAACGTCCGTAATTTTTAAACGCCCCCGCCAATCCCGAAGCAATCTGTGGATTGAGGGCATCAATTTCGATCACTTTATCAGCGACAAAAGCAAATCCATCTCCACTCTGATCATAAAATGCGATCGGATTGCGGGCAAAACTTCCGATTAAAGCACGAACGAGATTTGGCACTTTTACATCGTAGGCACTGTCCTCTTGTAATGCGATAACGCGTTCCAGTGTCGCGACGCGTCGTGAAGAGGCTAAGACGCTAAAATATTTGTTCATCACCAGCGTCTGATCACTATAGCGATTGTAAAAATCTTCTAATGCACTTTTTGCTAATTCGGGAGCATAATTTTCAAGTAGATCAAGTGCCGCCAACCGCTCACTCATTGAGTGAGACTGACGGTAATGTTCTAAACAAACGGCACTTGTCGTCTCATCTCTTAAGCTCATCACTATCCCCAACAGACGGTTTTTAAGGGCGCGTTTTCCCATACTAACCCCATCAATATGAGCATTTGAAGGATCATACAGTAGTTCAATATTTTTGTGTAATTCGCCGAAATAGCGTTGCGCTAATATCTGTTTGAGTTTCTCTTGTGCCGTAACGATCGCAGCGACATCAATACGCTCCTGTCGCTGCATCAGTGTCGTAATACTCGGCAGTTCCAAAATTTGAGATTTAAACATCGCCTCAATCGACTCATCACACAGCAGTGCGCCGTAACTCTCGATATAACGTTCATTCGCTTCTTCACCGCTCATCATGGCCTCAAGTGTTTCGATACCGAAACGGTGAGCCGCTTCATAGCGGACAAATCCCTCATTCTCATACGTCATCAAAAACGGATAATTGAGCGTCTCACATTCAATAATCACAGGGGCGCTGAATCCGCGATTCAAAGAGAGACGCGGAGGTGTAGCAATCTCTTTAAAAACAATCTCGCTGATCTCTTTCTCTAACCATAGCACATCCTGATGCAACAGCGTTACATCGTCGGTTTTGAGCTCATATTCACTGCCATCTGAGGCTAAAAGGGCGATACGTAACGGCATCGCATACGGTAATTGTTCTTGGTTCTTGGTGTTTTTAGGGATAATTTGGATGATTTTCAAAACCAGCTCAGCAGACTTGGGAAAATACTCGCTCGATACACGCAATATCGGAGTCCGTTCTTGTGAATACCATCGTTTAAATTGTGTCAAATCGACGGGACTTTGCGATTGCATTGATTCTAGGAACTCTTCCGTCCCCACCGCTTTTCCGTCAAACTTTTCGAAATAATAATCCATTGCGGCTCGAAACTTTTCGCCCCCCAACACGGTATGCATCATCCGAATCACCTCGGCACCCTTCTCATAGACGGTTGCCGTATAAAAGTTGTTGATCTCCATATAGTGATCGGGCTTAATCGGATGGGCAGTGGGGCCTGCATCCTCGACAAACTGTCGCTCACGTAAGGCTCTGAGATCATCCAGACGCTGCGTCAGAGGAGAGTTCATATCGGCACTGAACGATTGATCTCTAAAGACGGTCAACCCCTCTTTGAGGGTCAATTCAAACCAGTTACGGCATGTAATCCGATTCCCCGTCCAGTTATGAAAATATTCATGAGCGATAACGCTCTCAATCCCCATAAAATCACTGTCGGTAGCACTGTCTTCATCGGCGAGAACATAATGAGAATTAAAAATATTCAGCCCTTTATTCTCCATCGCCCCCATATTAAAACTGTCCACCGCAACGATGTTGTAGATTTCCAGATCGTATTCGCGGCCATACGTGATCTCATCCCACTCCATCGATTTTTTTAAACTCCGCATCGCGTGGTGACATTTATCCTCGTTCCCACGGTCGCAATAAATCGCCAAATCGACTTTTTTACCGCTAGCCGTCGTGTAGCTATCGTGAATAGAACCTAAATCCCCTGCAACGAGGGCAAAGAGATAACACGGTTTTGGGATCGGATCTTCCCATACCGCCAAATGCTTGCCGTTATCCAGTGTCGCCGTACCGCGAAGATTTCCATTGCTAAGAAGGATGGGACATCTCTCTTTAGAAGCGATGATTTTCGTTGTAAACGTGCTCATTACATCGGGTCGATCGATAAAATAGGTGATCCGTCGGAACCCTTCCGGTTCATTCTGGGTACACCAGATACCGCCGGAGCGGTAGAGTCCCTCCAGCTCCGTATTTTGGTCAGGATAAATCCGATTGATGATACGGATACGTGCGGTGTCGCGATCAAGAGGAATACGGATTGCACTCTCCTCTTTGATATACATATCGTCGCTGTAGAGGATATCATCGACCCACAACAGTTCCAAATCGAGCATCTCACCATCGAGTTTCAGCTCACGCGCTTCACTATCACGGCGCTGTACCTCCATAATGTTTTCGACACGGGTGGAAGATTCCTCGATAATGAATTCCAGAGAACAGCTCACTATCGTATAGGGGCTTGGGGTATACTCTTTAAAATAAATTGTTTTGTGCTCTTGCATAGGAGTTCCATTTTATTGTTTTTGAAATAATACTCAAATTACGCTACACTTAAGACATTACAATATAAAGCAACAATTATGAATAATAATCTTTATCTTGCGCGGCAACCGATTTTAGACCGTGCGGAAAATATCATAGGTTACGAATTTTTTTATCGCAACACGTATGGTGAATGTGTCATCGATGATCCCAGACATGCGACGGCATCGGTACTGGTCAATTTACTTAATCAAATCGGCTCATCTACGGCATTCGGAGAGCTTCCTGCATTTATCAATACCGATGGCCCGCTACTCCTTACCGATATACTCCGCACCCTTCCGAAAGAAAAATTTGTCTTTGAGCTCTCCGCATCGATCAAAATGAACTCCCGCGTTCATGAAGCGATCCGATACTATCACTCTCTCGGATATCGCTTTGCACTTGATAATGCATCATTTCATCCCTCCTATTTTGAAACTTTTTCTACTATTTTTCCCTATATTGAATTTGCAAAATTCGATGTCACTCAAACCGATGTTGAACAATTTTCCTACCTCCCGAACCCGTATGGGAAAATGAAACTCATCGCCCAAAAAGTGGAATTCTATGAAATTGCGGAAGCGTATGAAATGCTAGGATTTGAGTACTTTCAAGGGTTCTATTTTGCACGTGCGCACCTTATCACGCAGCGTCGCATCGATCCGCAATACGTGCAAATGATGAATATTTTTTCACTTCTTCAAAACGACGCGACGATGGATGAGATATGCGATGCATTTAAACATCAAAGCATCCTCTCTCTTCAACTTTTTCAATTTCTCCGTTCCGTCCATCCTGAACATATTGAGGGGGTAACGTCTATACGAGAGATGATTGAACGGTTCGGGAAAAATGCTCTTATGCAATGGATGCTGCTTCTCATCTACTCCAAATCGGGAACCAAAGCTATAGACGAAAAAAACTCCCATGCCGTTTTTGCCCAAAATAGAATCGACCGTATGATTGCGTTACTCCAAAAAATCACCCCCGATTTCACCGAAACCCAAGTGGAGCAAATCCATTTAATAGCAATGCTTTCACTTCTGGAAGGGTTTATGAATATTCCAATGGAGTCATTACTGCAAACACTTCATCCCTCTGTAGTCATAGAAGACGCACTCTTAGGACATACGGGGGTATTGGGGAGAATATATGCCGCATCCCTCAAGCTGGAGTGCGGCGATGTCAACGGAGCGGCGATACTGCTGAAATCTTACGGGGTTACCCCCGATCAAATTAGCTCATGGCATCCATAGAGATGAGCAATTCATCCATTTTCTGATCCACGGTTCCCACATAGTGGGTTAGATCCATCATTTCGTCCATGTTTTGGTGCAATGATTCACTGTTGTCGTTGATTGCTTGGATCAGTACATTGATCGTTGCCGAGATTTCGGCAAGACTTTTTTGGGTTCGTTCAGCGAGTTTGCGTACCTCATCGGCAACAACGGCAAATCCGCGTCCGTGTTCTCCTGCGCGTGCCGCTTCGATCGCTGCATTGAGGGCAAGGAGATTCGTTTGATCGGCGATATCGCCGATGGTGACCAAAATCGCTTTGGTCTCTTGGGCATTACCGACAAGGGCTTGCAGATTACCGGAGAGTTCATGCTCTTTTCCGGCAACACTTTGAATCCGTTCAACGGTAGAGTTGATCATCCCGTTAAGTTCGACGAATTTTGTTGAGCGCAACTCTTCGATCGTTGATTTAAGATGTTTGGTATTATTGTCCAAAACCTCTTTGGCTTCGTTGTTTTGATGTTCCATTGATTCCAATGCGACTCCGAGCTCGTTGATTTTACTCAACATCTGCCCCATTTTACCCTCAACATTTACCTCGGCACGGGTAGAAAATCTCCCCTCGCTCAGTGCTTCAAGGACTTTTATCGCACTATCAATATTTTTTTCCGTCGCATCCAACATGCTGTTCATCGTTTTTCGGAGTAAATGGACATGCGGAGTCTTTGTATCGCTCATAACACGGCACATATAATGTCCTTGTCCTACTTTATCCGCTAAAAGTACCATTTCGCCCGCTACCAATGTATCGGCAAGAAGCATATCTTCATGAGCTTTTGCCAAAATATTGATTTTATCTTCGACGCTTCCGGCTTCTGCATCGAGCTTTGGAAGGCGGTTGCGTTTAAACTGCATCAGCTGAAGGAAATTATCCAAATGTTTTTGCACATTATCATGACCACTATTCGGACTCGCAATAAGTCCCACCGACACTAAGGCTATCACAAGGATAACGGCGATTAGAGTACCCACACTTTGGGTGATAGCTCCGGCTAAAACTCCGAGTATTGCCAAAACGATCAGTATTGCTATTTTTGCTGAATTATTCATATTCACGTCCTTAACTCATAGTCTTATAGAGACGTTCTGCTTCAGCAATCTCATCTGAAGAGGGTTTTCGACGACACGATAAATAACCGCATTTTCCATTACTGTCACACCCGATATTGGGATAGACAGTAGCATATACCCAATAATATCCTCCGTTTTTTGTCCCGTTTTTGACATATCCGGTCCAAATCTTGCCGCTTTTGACCGTATCCCACAGATCTTTGAATGCCGCCTTAGGCATATCGGGATGACGGACGATACTGTGAGGCTTCCCGACAAGCTCATCTATCGTATAACCGGCAATTTTGCAAAAATCTTCATTAGCAAAAAGGATAATCCCCTTTTCATCTGTCTGCGATACCAAAAAATCGGTATCTTTAAGTACATATTCACTACCCATAGACTGCACCTTCTCAACAAAATTTGTTATCTTTGTGATACTAATGCAAATAATGTACCATTAGGCTAAAAATAACGAAATTAATTAACTATTAATCGTCAATTTCTTTCAAGTGCGTATATATGTAACAATAATTCTCTACATTAAACCGTTTAACATCAGATAGCGATACATCGGCTGCAGCATATACAAATCAAATGCCCACCAAATCCATCTTGGTTTCGCCGGATCTAGCGGGAATGAGGGGGCTAAACCGTCATAATTGAACTCTGCCATAATAATTTCGCCGTACGCTGTTTTCAGAGGACACACCGTATAGCCGTCAAATTTGAGAGTCGGCTCTTTTTTCTCCATTACCGAAATCAGATTCCCCACCACAATCGGTCCGTGATGACGGGCACTTCCCCCCGTTTTTCCGATAGGGATACCGCACACGTCTCCGATTCCGAAGACATTTTTGTAGCGACGATGCTGAAGGGTCTCACGGTCAACCTCAAGCCACCCTTGTGCTGTCCCTTTTTGCCATCCCAGAGGAGAGTTTGCCACCGCATCGACTGCCGCCATCGGAGGGACAAGATGGATAAAGTCGTACTCTATTTTGACCTCATCTTCTTTTTCAATCACATCGTATTCTTCGAGATCTTTGTCGTATTCCCCTTGAACTTCATATTTATGCAAAAATGTCGCTATTTTTTTCTCTGCATCGATCGCAATCAAATCATGTCCGAATTTATTGGTAATATTTCCGTATCGTTTTTGAGCGTTTGCAAGTGACGCCTCAATCTCAGGAATGGCAAACAGTTTCTCTCCCGGACTCGCAAAAATAAAATCGGCGGTAAGATTGTCGCGTTTGAGATAATCATCACACAGATAGAGAATTTTTTGCGGTGCTCCGCCGCATTTGACTGGGGTAGATGGCTGAGTACACAATACACGCGGTTTTGATGTTTTAGAGGCTTCTTTGACGGCTTTGAACCACTCATACGTTAGGGTTCCCCCCTCCGCAGTCCCTGCAGCCAAGTCATTATGATAGACACATGAGATCCCATGGTGTCCGAGCATTTCAGGTGTTAATCCCGCGATCTTTTCGTAATGCGATTGCATTCCCGTTGCCACGACGAGATAATCATACTCTACGACCGTCCCTTTTTTCGTCGTTAGCTTATTGTTATCAGGATCAAACATCTCTGCTTCATCTTTGATCCACGTCACATCATCACCGATGTATCCCGTATTGTCGAAGATAATATCCTCAGGTGCGTATTCACCCGCCGCGACAAAAATCTGACCCGGCTGATAGATATGCTTTTCGTTCGGAGCGATAATCGTAATGTCAGGATTAGCAAGAGCTCGACGGAGCCTCGCAAGTACCATCAACGCACCCGATCCCCCTCCGACGATCACTATTTTGCCCACTGCGTTGGAAGCGGATGCGTGTGCGGCTGTCGGAGCGGCAGAGCCTGCAAGCACCGTTGCCGCTACCGGTGAGAGTGCCATCATTCTTAATGCGTCACGACGGGATAACCCTTTATTCTCTTCGATCTTTTTGATGATTTCTTCTGGACTCATTGTTTCACCTTTTTAGTATTCTCTTTAGACGTTGTTACACTTATTATCCCCGTCTATAGATTAAAATTACTTAAAAGTGAATAATCTTTCAGTTATATTTTTACAACACTCGTTTCCCAGCCGTCATACGATCCTCCGTTTTGAACCGATAGTTCGATCAGATGGAGCGTCAAGGTATCGATATCGTAGTAAAAAGGTTTATCCTGACG
>NZ_MIBU01000108.1:0-1649 GCF_001830725.1 Sulfuricurvum sp. RIFOXYD12_FULL_44_77 | reverse complement strand
GGAGTCAGCGGTTATACGGGTTTAGAACTCGTGAAAATGCTCATTACTCATCCGATTTTCAATCTACTTTACTGTGCCAATACCGAAGGTGCGACGACGGTGTCCGAACTTCACCCCTCTTTGATGGGTGTTTGTGATTTAAATGTCGAAAAGGTAGATATCGATCGTGCGGCAAGTACATGTGAGCTCATCTTTTTAGCCCTTCCGCACAAAACAGCGATGCAAACGGCAAAAGGGTTATTGGAGAGAGGGGTCAAAGTGGTCGATCTCTCCGCCGATTACCGTCTCTCCGCCGAAAACTACGAAGCGTTTTATTGTGAGCACGAAGATTTGGACAATCTTTCCCATTCCATCTACTCCATCCCTGAACTTCATGGGAATATCGCTCAAGGTGCCCGTCTTATCGCTAATCCGGGATGTCATGTGACGGCGTCGCTGTTGGCATTGGCCCCTTTTTTAGAGTATATTGATTTATCACAACCGATTTTTATCGATTCTAAAACCGGTGTTTCCGGAGCGGGAAAATCGCCGAGTAGCACTGTTCACTATGTCAGTGTCAATGACAATATCAACTGCTACAACATCATAAAGCACCGCCATGCTACCGAGATCGAACAGCATGCGTCGGCGTTATGTGCCGATGAGGTCAAGGTCACGTTTGTCCCCTCGTTGGTTCCGATGACGCGGGGGATGTTGGCTTGTGTCTATGCAACTCTTAAATCAGAGTGTGATCCATTGATACTGATGAATACATTTTATGAGGGCAAACCCTTCGTCCGTGTACGCAATGCTCCTCCTCATACGAAAATGACCTCGGGAACCAATTTTGCCGATATGTATGCCACGCGTCATGGCAATGGACTCGTTGCGATGTGTGCGATTGATAATCTAATGCGCGGTGCCAGTTCACAGGCGTTGGTGAATGCCAACATCATGATGGGATTGGATGAATCTCTCGGAATACCGAAAATCTCGTATGTCCCCTAAAATACTCCAAAGCGGTGCGATTCTCATCGCAGATGCCCACTGCGCCCCATGGCGTACCCCTTTTATCGATTTTCTTTATGCCCTCGAATCAGGTGAAATTGTGACCCCTCAACTCATCTTGATGGGAGACGTATTTGATATGCTCTATGGGCCTATACCGCGAACGTATCACTATAACACTGAGGGAATTGAACTTCTTAATCGCCTCTCTGAACGACTGGAAATACTCTATTTAGAGGGAAATCACGATTTTCTGCTCGGAAATTTACTCTCAAATATAGAAGTTATCCGTCGCGAGGATCAGCCTATGATGATGACGTATGAAGGGCAAAAAATAGCCTTTTCGCATGGTGACAGTGCTATGGGATTGGGATACGAAATCTATACGGCTCTGATACGTAGCCCGTTGGTCTTAGGTTTTCTCCGAACCATCGATACATTCGGGGGTGGTTTTATCGTTAGGTGGCTGGAAGTGCAGATGAAGCGAAAATCACACTGCCGTAGCATCGAGAATTTTCATGGACTGATACAGAGGCGCTTAGAATCGCTTAAACTAGAATCCGTTGATGTTCTGATCGAGGGGCATTTTCATCAGAATTGCTCTTTTCATTTCTCTCAATTGCATTACATTAATGTGGGTGCTTTTGCTTGCAATGAAAGAT
>NZ_MIBU01000107.1:0-15544 GCF_001830725.1 Sulfuricurvum sp. RIFOXYD12_FULL_44_77 | reverse complement strand
CGAATGAAACAAATGATGCAGATATACCGTGAAAACCGTGAATCGGTAGAGGGTTTTTTACTGAGTACGATCAGCGACACTCCTCATCACGATTTCGATGATGAGCAAGTGAAACAATTTTTTAAACGGCTCCCTTGTCTCACCGATATGTATCTGATGGATGAAAAAGGGGAACAGATCACCCCGACATGGCGCAGAAGCGGCCATGATATGAGTTTAAAAGGTACCGATAGAGCCTATTTCATCAACCGTATCCAGTTTGATGATAAAGGTAACTATATCTCCAACCCCTACATCTGTGCCAACAGCGGTCAGCCGAAAGTCTCGGTCGCTCGTAAATACCCGGATGGTAAAATTGCCGTATTTGATCTCGATCTTGTCGCGGTACTGGGGAAAATGCATCTGATCGAGAGTACACGCCTCATCTCCAAACTCTCCATATGGGTTTACGGTCTGCTAGGGGGAGGGTTAGTATTGCTTTCGCTCTTTTTAGGAGGATATGGATTGTTGGGATTTGCCAAAGCTCTTATGAGTTCCGGCGATGAAACGCTTCAGTATGTCTTTAAATCGATCATCGGTATTACGTTGGCGATTGCGATTTACGATTTGGCAAAAACGATCTTGGAGCAGGAGGTATTCTACCGCTCTCTAACTCTCGAAGAGGGGAGTGAATACAAAACCCTGACGAAGTTTTTGACCTCGATCATTATCGCCCTCTCCATCGAATCGTTGATGGTTGTCTTTAAAGTCGCGATCAACGATATCACTAATATGCATTTTGCTTTTTATCTGATTAGCGGAGTCGGTATTTTGATCATCTCTATGGCGGTGTTAAATTATGTCAGCCATAAAAATAAATCCCTTATTTAGAAGTGGGAAAGCAATTCTTCTACGGGACATTTGACGAGATCGGCATCAATGTTTTTTGCCAAAGCTTTTTGTCCTCGAGTAGAAAGGGCTGATGTTAACTCTTTGTGATGTTTTGCGGGAAATGCAAGGTAGCAAGAGTTTGGCTGTGCATTTGCAAGAAGAGCAGAGATATCGTCTGCGATTCGGTGAATCAAACGCTGTTCGCTTTCATGTTCACTACCGTGATCATCCCCCGCTTTGTGCCCGAATCTACCCCGATCATCACTAAGTGTTTCACCCATGCTCTGACGACCCTCAATGTAATTCAAATCGCTTTGCAGTTCCAAATGGTAGCGGTTCGTTTCGGTAATCATTCGTACTTTATAACTTTTTAGTTCTCCCATATCTGCCACAATAACTAATTTGCCGTTATGTTCCATCGGAGGCTCCTTTTTGTTGCGAAGAGTTTTAAATCATTCGAATTTATGATACTCCTATAAAGTTAAAGAAAAGATTACGGCATTGATATAGAATTACTCTATAATAGCGCCAACAAAGAATACATCTAATCAGGAGCCGTTTATGGATCAGGAGTTAGCCTATTTGAATCAGTTTTATCTTAAAGTGATCGATTTTTTAGCCAACTACAGTTTTCAGATTATCGGTGCTTTGATCATTGTTATAATCGGCTGGTTCTTTTCGAAATACGTTTTTAACGTATTGATGAAATTTTTAGAACAGCACGATTTTGATCCGACTCTCAGCAAATTTGTCGCTAACGGTGTCCGCGTATTGATTTTCGGGGCGATGCTGGTGGTCGCTATCGGTAAACTGGGGATATCGATCGCCCCCTTTATCGCCGCTGTGGGTGCGATTTTTTTAACCGCAGGATTGGCAATTCAGGGGAGTGTTGCCAACTATGCCGCCGGAATCTCATTAATCATTACCCGCCCTTTTAAAATCGGTGATACGATCTTGATCAATAAAGTATACGGGGAAGTCGAAGAGATACGCCTCGCCTATACGACGCTCCGCACGGAGGATGAAGAGCTGATTACCGTTCCGAACAAAAATATGATCGGCGAAGTGATTGTTAACTCCTTTAATTACCGTGTTGTCGAATCAAGTGTCGGCATTTCGTATGATGCCGATGCCGAAAAAGCGATTGCCCTTATTCGAGAAGCCATTGAAGGATTTGAAAGTGTCTCTACCGAGACAAAAGCGATTGTCGGGATTGAAAACTTCGGTGAGAGTGCCGTAGAGATCGGTATCCGCTATTGGGTGCCGACCCGCAACTATTTCAAGACACAATTTGAGGTCAATATGGCGATTTATAAAGCGTTGAAAAACGGGAATATTACGATACCGTATCCGCAACGTGAGATTCGAATACAACATACCAATGAGGGGTGAGAATGAGTGAGCGTTTTAATCAAGCCGCGCAGGAGTGGGACAAAGGGGATATGCGCCAAAACATCGCCCACGCGGTTTTTCAAATGATAGCGAGCCGTATTTCGTTATTAAATCATATGAATATCATGGACTTCGGCGCGGGGACGGGGCTACTCAGTTTTAAACTTGCCCCTTTGGTGAAAAGTGTCGTCGGTGTCGATCTCTCCGAAAAAATGCTCGAACAGCTGGCATTGAAAAACACCTCTACGCTTGAGGTAACCCCTCTCTATCATGATATTTTGAATGAGCCTCTGAATCAACAGTTTCACGGAATCGTCAGTTCGATGGCGATGCACCACGTCGAAGATACGGCAGAGCTTTTTAAAGCTTTTCATACTCATTTAAAGCGTGACGGTTTTATTGCCATCGCCGATCTCGAAGCGGAAGACGGAACCTTTCACACGCATGGTAACGAAGGGGTACACCATTTCGGATTTGAGAGGGAGAGACTGCGAACAACAATCGAAAATGCAGGGTTTGAGCATGTCCGTTTTCATAACGCCTACACTGTTGAAAAAGAGAACGGAACGTATCCTATTTTCCTCGTAACGGCCAGTAAAAAGGGCTAAAACCCTCATCTCGCACGCTTCTTGCATTATCATAGATACTTCACCTTTAGGAGTATCCTATGGTCAGCCGCGCAAAAATCAAAGAACTCATGAACGAGAGCGCATGTTCTCACAGCAAAGACAAAAAACCGGGAGAGGGATGCGATAAGCCCAAACCGGGACTTGCGGCGGGGGGATGCGCCTTTGACGGTGCCCAAATCTCCCTTTTCCCCTATGCCGATGCCGTACATCTCGTTCACGGTCCTCAAACGTGTTTGGGTGCGTCTTGGGAGACCCGTGAGACAAAAACGTCCTACACGGGACGTGATCATACTCAGATGGGGTTTACGACGGGGATAAATACCAATGATGTCATCTTCGGCGGGGATAAACGGCTGGACGCATCGATTGACTACATTATGGAGAACTACCGCCCCGAAGCGATTTTCGTCTATTCGACCTGTGTGACGGCATTGGTCGGCGATGATATTGATATGACCTGTAAGAAGGCGAGTGAAAAACACGCCGTTCCGATCGTCCCCGTCCATGCCGCAGGATTTGTGGGGAGTAAAAACCTCGGTTCGCGCCTCGCGGGAGAAGCGGTGTTAGAGCATCTCATCGGCACCAAAGAGCCTGAATTCACGACACCCTATGATATCAACCTGATCGGCGATTACAACGTCACGGGGGATATGTGGCAGTATCTCCCCATTTTTGAGAAGATCGGACTGCGCGTATTGAGTTCGATGAGCGGTGATGGGCGTGTCGGAGATATCCGAACCGCCCATCGTGCTAAACTCAATGTCATCGTGTGTGCCAAATCGCTCATCACCTTGACTCGTAAGATGCAAGAGCAGTACGGTATTCCGTGGATTTCGGTCTCATTTTACGGAAAACGCGATACGACGTTCGCAATCCGCGAAATCGTCGCCGCATTGGGAGATCCTGCACTGATAGAGCGTGCCGAGGCGGTGATTGCCGAGGAAGAGGCGGCGTTAGAAGAAAAAATTGCCCCCTATAAAGCCCTTTTCGCGGGTAAAAAAGCGGTGCTCAACACGGGGGGTAATAAAGCGTGGTCGATCGCCTCGGGATTGCAAGATTTGGGGATCGAAGTAGTGGCTACCAGTGTGGCTAAATCGACGCAGGATGATATCGACAAGGCACGGGAGTATTTGGGCGAAAACGGGGTTCTGATGAAAAAACCCGCTGCCGAGCAGGGGAAAATCATCGACTCTACGGGGGCGCATATCCTCCTCGCGGGGGGGCGGAGTCTCTACACCGCGATCAAGAAAAAAATCTCTTTTATCGATGTTAATCAGGAGAAAAAAACGAGCTACGGCGGATATGGCGGACTCCTAAATCTTGCGGAAGATTTAAAATACGCATTTCGTAATCCCGTCTTTGCTAATGTCGGAAAACCGGCTCCGTGGGAGGTGAATTAGGCGAAGTTTTTTACTAACGTTTGGTTCAGTTCTCTGAGGGAATCCTCAAGGTTAAAATTCGATTTGTAGACATCATGGACGGAGTAGCTTTGTAGCGGCTGTGCACCGCAAAACTGGAAAAGTTTGTGCAAAGCAATGTTCGCTTGATCGACACTCATCCCCTCGAAAAAACCGTTCGGATTGTTAAATTCGCTGACCGGGCAGTTGTAAGTAAAACTGAGCATATATTTTTTATCCTGCATCAATCCGCCGCTGCCGTATTTTTTGGAGGCATCGTCACGGCTCCGCCCGTCGCTGACATAAGTGACGGTGTTGTTTCCGCCCGTGAATACTTCATCGACATATTTTTTTGCCAGCCACGGAAGTCCCATCCAGTAAACAGGAGACTGTACGAAGAAAATATCGGCCCATTTGAACTTTTCGAGCTCTTCGGCAACATCGTATCCTTCCTCAATCGATGTTTCACGTACTTCATAGCCGTTTGCGCTAAAAAACTTTTTTGCCTCATTGAGGAGATTATGGGTTAGATTGCCGTTGGCGAACCCTTCATATTTTTGGTGGAGGTTGAGGAGCAGGACGTGTTTCATAGTATTTTTCCTGAGATGAATATAGAGAAGGATTGTACACCGATAGGGTTAATGGGAGATAAGAGTCGATCTCGCACGCTTCTTGCATAACACCTTATATCAAGGAGTTACCATGGAATTCTCCCTCACACGATCAGAGCACAAACCGCTTCAAGTCAACCCGATCAAACACTCCCAGCCGATGGGTGCAACCCTCGCATTTTTAGGGGTTAAAGATTGTATGCCTCTCATGCACGGGGCGCAAGGGTGTGCTTCGTATACCAAGGTTTTTTTTACCCGCCATTTCAACGAACCTATCGCGATCAACAACACCTCCGTGAGCGACATCACCGCCGTGCTTGATGGTGGGGATTATTCAATTTTGATGGCGATAGAGAATATCCAAAACAAAGATAAAAATCTCAAACCCTCTATGATCGGTTTGCACACGACGGGTCTGACCGAGACCAAAGGGGATGATGTGCGGGGTGTGGGGATGCATATCGAGATTCCTTATGTATTCGTCAACACTCCCGATTATGAGGGGGGGATGGAGAGCGGATGGGCGCTCACAGTCACAGCGATGATTGAACAGCTCACCGAGGCCGCGACCGAGACAAAACCGAATAAACTTGTTTTTCTCCCCCATTTGAGTATGCAGCCTATCGAGGTGGAGAAGATCAAATCTCTCTGTGAGGATTTCGGATTTGAGACTTATGCACTCCCCGATCTCTCTACCTCACTGGACGGATATTGGGAAGCGGGGCAGGGAAAATTAGCAAACGGCGGAATCACAGTGGATCAAATCCGAGATTTAGCCACATCTTCAGTCGTAATTTCGATCGGAGCATCGATGAAAAAATCGGCACTTGCTCTGCAAAAAAAGAACCCTGCAATAGAGCATATCCATTTCGATCATCTGATGGGATTGGAGGGGTGTGACAATTTTGTTAGTGCACTGATGAAAATACGACACTCTGAGCCAAAACCGATGATTAAACGGTGGCGTTCACGGCTGCAAGATACGATGCTGGACAGCCATTTTCTTATCGGAACGTCCCATTTCGTCGTAACGGGAGAGCCTGATATGCTTGTCGGCATATGCGCACTCTTGCGCAGTGTCGGGGGAACTGTTATTGCGGCGGTATCGACGACGTTTAGCGATGCTCTTCACACGATCGAAGCGGAAAATGTTTTCGTCGGTGATTTAGAAGATGCGCGCCGTTTCTTTGATCGTGCGGATATGGTTATCAGTAATTTCCATGCAGAACGAATCTTGCATACGGTAGAGAATACTGCGCTCGTACTCCGAGGATTCCCGAACTATGAAGAGTTAGGGAACCAGCTCAAAAACGATCAGCTGTATGAAGGTAGTACGTACTTTTTGTTTGAGATAGCCAACACATTGAGAAAGGTCAAACATGAACACTAAAATCATAGTCGAAGGGGATAAAACAATGGAAAACGCGATCAAAGTTGCTTTTGCGACCAAAGATATGGAAGAGATCAATGCCCACTTCGGGGGTGCGAAAGAGTTCGTCGTTTACAACGTTTCCAAAGAGGGGTTTGAACTCTCCGAGGTGATTAAAACCGACAGCGTCGCTCCCGAAGATGACGACAAGACCGATTATCGTGTCCGTGCCCTCAAGGGTGTCAATATCATGTACAGCGAGAGTATCGGGGGAACGGCTGCGGCAAAAGTGATCCGAGCGGGAATCCATCCGATGAAGGCCAATGAGTCTACACGGATCGAAGATGTCCTCAAAAGTTTAGTGCAAATGATCAACTCTAATCCTCCGCCATGGATTAAAAATATCATGCATATGCAGACCGAGCACGATGTGCGACAAGACCGATGGGCAGAGGGAGAATAAATGGAAGCGGAAAAGAAAATGAATGCGTTCGGAGTGGAGTTGATACGTCAAATCCGTGCACTCGATCAGTTCGGTAACTGGGCAAAAACGAGTGATGAAGAGTTGTTAATGAAAAAATACGTCAAAACCAAAGAGGATCTTAAATCTATCCCTTTGATCGCTGACATTGATGAGATGCTCACCAACGATATCAAAATGATCTATAAAGCGATCGCTTTGGCATTTGAGCGACAAACGGGTGTCGTGTGCAATGTTATTATGGAGATGAGTCATGAGGGGTTCGGACGATGTGCCATCATCGCCGATCGTATCTGTATCGTCGATAAGTATTTTAAAGATGCACACCGCTTCGGGTTTAGAACATACGAAGCACTGTTTGAAGACGGTGATAAACACCTCTCTAATGCAATCGCGATTTACGAACAATACAAACCATGCAATAAACAAGGATAAGGAGTCTTAAGATGGCAAAAGTAGGAATTTTTTTCGGTAGCAGCAGCGGTGTCACACGGGGTGCGGCAGAACTATTGGCAGATGAGATCAAAGGTGCTGAACTCATCGATATGGAAGAAGATTTTGACGGGATCGATCAGTTTGAGGATTACGATGTATTGATCCTCGGTTCGTCTACGTGGGGGCAGGGTGATCCACAGCGTGACTGGGTTGATCCCCTCTATGAACTGGATAACGAACGTCCCGATTTGAGTGGTAAAAAAGTGGCATTTTTCGGTGCGGGCGATCAAAAGACTCACGGCGAACACTTTTTGAGCGCCTTGGGAAAAATGCACGATCTGTTTGTCTCTCTCGGATCTGAAGCACACGGATTTATTCCGACCAGCGGATACGACTATGAATTTTCACTGGCGGAACGTGAGGGAAAATTCTGCGGTCTCGGGATCGATGATGTCAACCAAAAAGATTTGACCGAAGAACGTGTCCAAACATGGGCAAGCCAACTCAAAAGTGAGATGGGATTATAAGGAGATTATTATGGGAACGTTAGCTGAATTTGAACAAATAAGCGATACGGAAGATTTCTTTGATTTTTTTGATCTTGAATATGATGAACGTTTGGTTCAAGTCAAACGGTTCCATATGATGAAAAAATTTGGTGAGTTGGTAGAAAAAGCCAAGGGGCACGATTTTGGAAATGACGAGAAACTGCTCGAGTATTACCGATTTGCCCTGATCACTGTCTATAAAAATTTTGAAAATGGCTACAGTCCCTCAGCGGCAGATGTTTGGGAAATGTTTGATAAACCGAGTGCCTGCGGTACCTGTTCCACATCGAGCAGCTGTAGTACTATAGAGGAGGTGAGTAATGGAGTCCACGCCTGTACCACAAACCACAGTATCAGTTTCTGAAGAAGATATGCCGATTAATGATGAGGCACGTCGAACCAATCTTTATAAAATGTCGACAAAAGACGAAATCCTCTCTTTGTATCGGGTCGGTCAGCGGGTACGTCTCATAAAAGCGATCCGCAATGATGGAACCTATCCTCATGCTGGGGTCGGTGAGACGCTCGTCGAAGCGGGAGCCGAAGGGTATGTGAGAGCCATCGGCGATTTTTTGCAGACGATACGGGTGTACGAAGTGAACTTTATCGAAGAGGGATTGGTTTTCGGATGCCGCGAAGCGGAACTGGAGAGTGCCCTCGAAGATGACGGATACGACGAAGTCGCCGAAGAGCTTCGATGGATCAAAGAACACCGTGCCCAAAGAGCCGCTGAAAAAGCGGCGCAATCTCAAGAAGAGGGGGAGTAATATCAACATCTTCTGAGATTTTTGCATACCGTATCAAGCGGAATTGGTGCCCTCGCGGCTAAATAATCGTAATCAACAAAGGAGTTGGGATGACAACACGTGTAGAAATTATGAATGACTTTTTGGCGATCAACGTCATACCGGGCAAAACGATTCAAGATATCGTTGAAGCTTCAGGAAGTGCGTTGCCGTTCGGATGCCGTGACGGTGAGTGCGGTACTTGTGTCGTAATGATCGAATCCGGTATGGAGTATATGAGCCCTACAACGGATAAAGAGAAAGCGGTACTTAAAACGCTTAACGAAAGTAATCCAAAAGCCCGTCTTGCTTGTCAAATGAAAGTCGTTGCACCAAACGGATTGGTTCGCATCAAATACTAAGTTTAAACTTCCGTTCATGGTTCGACTCGCTCACCACGAACGGAAACTGCCTCTTTTTTAATCATATAACTGCTTAAAAAAAGCCTATACTTTTCATAAGAACAAAATATGCATTTGATTGCGTAAATGTGTATTTTTTTAGGCGGATTATTATGCAAACCTCACTCTCTTATAAACAAAAGCAACTGCCAAGACTCTCGATGCAGACGTGGCTACCGCTCTTGCAATGTTCCCTAAACGATCTCGAAAAACATTTGCAGGTTATTACGAATGAAAACCCATGTTTAGAGGTTAAATCGGGATTCGAAGAGTCCAACGCCGTAGCCGGAGGGACTGCGGCCTACGGCGCATTTCAGAATTATGTTTCAAACTCTTCGAGCGAGCAAATCGAATGGCTTAGTATCTCATCAACGTCGTTGTATGAAAAACTCGATGAGCAGATCGTAGCCCCGCTGTTTCCGACACCGATTTCCCAAAAAATTGCACGCCAGATCGTCTATTACATCAATGATGAGGGGTATTTTGACGGCTCTATCGAAGAGGTGGCACGACAGTGCGATACCGATACCTATACAGTCGAGCGGGTACGTCAGCGGTTTGCCCATTTGGAGCCTTCGGGTGTAGGAGCGGTCGATTACAAAGAGTCTTTTTTATTTCAGCTCAGCGATTATGATTTGGATGATGAACTCAGTATTTTGCTCGGAGCGATGATTTTACAGTTTGACAAGATGGAAAAATTTATCAAACACCCGAGACTGCATGATGCCAAAGCGGTATTACAGCATCTTCGCAATCCTCCCGCATTGGAGTATATGGAGCCGGAAGCGCAGATCACTCCCGATCTTTTTGTCGAGTTTTCGGGATCGGAACTGAACATTCGGATCAATCATGCCTTTTATCCCGATTTACAGGTCAATATGATCGATAAATACGATAATTTTGCGAAACAAAAATTCAAAGAGGCTCGCGAACTGGTCAAGCTCCTCGATCTTCGCAAAGCGACTCTCTATAACGTAGCCTTGGTGCTCCTTGAAAAGCAATACGCTTTTTTTATGGGGGGAGAGTTGAAGCCTTTGCGTCTTCAAGATGTCGCCGATGAGCTGGGATTCAACGAATCGACGATCTCCCGTGCGATTGCCGATAAATACATCCAAACGGAACGGGGATTGTACGCGTTCAAAGATTTTTTCTCCAACTCGATCGGCGAGGTATCGACCTCTGAGATCAAACATTTTCTCAAACGGCTTGTCTCCAGCGAGAACAAAGATGATCCGTTCAGCGACAAAACCCTTCACGAGATGATCGAAGAGCGTTTCGGGGTGAAGATGGTACGCCGTGTCATCGCCAAATACCGTCAGGAACTCGATATCCCCTCGTATAAAGAGCGATTGTTTTTGTACAAACTCGAATTACTCTAATTCTATGTCAATCTGACAGGTAATAGAGGTTTTCTCTAAAATCACTCTATTATCTCTGTTATGATTATCCATTTAGATTTAGATTGCTTTTTTGCTTCGTGCGAGCGGGTTCGTAACCCCTCTTTAAACGGTAAATGTGTCGCCGTCGGGGGGCGGGGTGATCCGTTTATTTTTGACAAAAAACCCTCCCGCGATAAAAAATTGATGACCCTTAATTCCGGAGCGTTTGTCCCCTCCTTGTTTCACGCCGACCATGACAGCCGTAACTATTTTAAAGACGGGGATACGATACGGGGGATTATTACGACGGCAAGCTATGAGGCGCGTGCTTACGGGATCAAAACGGCTATGAGCGTCCATGAAGCCCTCCGCCTTTGTCCCCATTTGATTGTCCTCCCTCCCAACCATCTCCTTTATCATACGATGAGTCATGAACTGATGGAGTACCTCTCTACCGTAATCCCCGCAATGGAGCAGTACAGCATTGACGAGATGTTCGGCGATCTGGGCGGATGGATCGATGACGCCGATACCTATGAGTTTATTCGAGACCTTCGAAACCGGATTACCATGGAGTTCAAGCTTCCCGTCTCTATCGGTGCGAGCAGTTCCAAATGGATCGCCAAACTTGCCACCTCTGCGGCCAAACCCTACGGTGTTCGGGTCGTTCGTCGAAATGAGATCGAATCGTTCGTCCGAGATATCCCCATAGGCGATTTCCCCGGTGTCGGAAAAGCGTTCTCTCTCAAAATGGAGCGCTATGCCATCAAAACGATCGGAGATGCATGGAAATCGGATACATTGATACAATCGTGGGGAAATCAGGGAAGGGATCTTTACGCACGCCTCAGAGGCGAGGACAACGAGCCGATTCAGCCCAGCCGTTCCCGCAAAGGGATAGGGATATCGCGCTCGATGGATCACCCTATCCAAGAGAGGAGTGAACTGTATCGGCGTATCCATATTTTGGTGCGTCATTGGAGCCATACGATTATGAAGCTGGGGGTGAATCCCACCACCTACTCTTTTTCCTTGGGGTATGAGAATTGGGGAAGTTCCAAAAAACAATACACCCTCTATCGTCTGTTCAACGAAACGTTTTTACACGCTTTTGCCGTGGAAAAGTTTAAAGAGTTGGATATCCATCCCCATATCCGTGTCCGCTATATCGCGATGAGTGCGACCAAGTTTACCCATCATGATCCGAAAAGTTTTGATCTGCTTGAAATCCAAAACGATACCAAAATGCGCAGCCTTACCGATGCGGTGACGAAGATGAGGGATAAATACGGGATGGATATCGTGCGCGGCGGCGGAGAACTGTAAAGGTATCGGTTATGTACCGTAGATAAAGTAATGTTCGCTTGTTTGATGCTTCGCATGATACATTGCTTGGTCGGCACATTTGAGCAGTGTTGAATCATCTTTGCCGTGTCCGGGATAAAAAGCAATTCCGATACTGATGGAGGGGATGATAGTACACTCCTCAAGGATAAGAGGCTGTTTTGTTTTGTCAATAAGGGTTTTGGCAACGCTGATCGCTTCTTCATTGTGCTGGATGGATTCAAAAATAATGGTAAATTCATCTCCCCCCAAACGAGAGACAAAGTCATCTGCGCGTATATTTGCCTGTAACCGTTCCGCTACGGCCTTCAAGAGCATATCTCCGCATTCATGCCCGTAGGTATCGTTGACCTCTTTGAATTGATTAAGATCGATAAAAAAGAGGGCAAATGTCTTATTTCTTCGCTCAGACCGAGAGAGTGTCTGAGTGAGCATTTGGTTGAAAAAGAGGCGGTTTGGTAAGCCCGTTAAAACATCATGATGAGAATCGATGAGCAGTTGTTCTTCATATGCTTTTTGGATTGAAATGTCACTCAGCAGGGCCACATACCGTATCAGCTTTCCATGTTCGTCATGAACTGCTGAAATGCTTTGTAATGAGGGGTAAATTTCTCCATTTTTTCGTTTATTCCATATTTCACCGCGCCATTTTCCGGTCGTATTTACCTCACTAAACATCTCTTCATAAAATTTAGAGTCGTGTTTTCCCGATTTGAAAATTCTGGGATTTTTACCCATGACTTCTTCAAAGCTAAACCCTGTTACACTGCTAAAGGCTTCATTAACTTTGATGATATTTCTGGAAGCATCCGTTATAAAAATCACTTCGGAGGTATTGTGAAATACCGCATCGGACAATAGAAGCTCCGCTTCTCTGATTTTATACTCTTGAATATTGTCGACACTCAGCCAGATATAGGATAATCCTTTCATCGAAATAAGCTTACCCGCAACTTTCACAGCAATACGTTCGTGATGTGCATTGATAAAGAGACTCTCATACGGAGTGAGGCAGCCTGTTTTTTTAAGGGTATTGATATATTTATTTTCTTGATCACGGAGCTCGTCTGCGATCAGATTAAAATAATTGAGATGGTTCGCTTCGTCGTCCATCAAACCGATAATGTCCAAAAAGCTGCTATTGGCATCGACAATTTCCCCCTCAAAGGTACACAAAGCCAATCCGGTAGATGAATTCTCAATCAGAATACGGTTAAAGCGGCGTGAATCTTCGATGTTTTGTACTAAAGGATGGAGAAAATACCAAAAGACGACACTGCCGACCAAGGCTAACAAAATCGTTAATTCTAATGCATATTGCGCTGCTTCGATATAGGGAGCGCGTATTTCAACGAGATCTATTTTTGCGACTAACCCCCAACCGAGATCTTGTATCGGCACATACGCGGCCAGAACGGTTGCTCCCCTATAATCATAGGTGATGTCAACCCCTTTTTGCCCTTTGAGAGCGCGCCGCATCGGCTCGCCAAGGTGAGAGTTCCATAGCACGGGAAGAGATTTGTCCATTTTATAATGGCGCTGTTGGATCAAAAACTGAATTTGATCGCCTTCACGCTTTCCTAGGGTAAACTCTCCTGTTTTTCCAAATCCGGCATATCCGTAATGGGCTTGGGATACTTTTTGAATAATATTCTCGGCGACCTTTTTTTTCATTTCGCTAGAGAGGTTTTTGTGAAGAAGAAATTCTTGTTCTGCCACCACATGAATCATAACCGCTTGAGTCGAGACAAGCTCTTTCAAGCGATCTTTTTGACGATTAAATCCGAGATTATATAAGAGAATAATGGTGAACATTACGACAATGATCATATTCAAGGTTAGCAGAGCAATGAGATAATAAGGGGTTTGTTGTATACGTTTGCTAGCAAAGTAATCGCTAAACAAATTTTTTAACGTTTTCATACTGTTAGCCCTTTCTCCCTTGTAGTGAATTCATATTCAATATTTCACCGATTATATCAGAAAAGAATCAGAAAATAATCTCACTCTCTTGTTTATTTGTTTTGGCGGGATAAGTGGTTATAAATTCCGGTTCCGACAATAAGCAACGTCACCCCGATGATCAGATAAAAAGCATTAATCAGTTTACCGTAATCATCGAGTACAATTTTAAATACCGCCATCAAGGACTCAATCGAGAGGGCAATAATGATGGAGGTTAAAAATTTACTGAGCGTTTTGTTTTGGAGATCATTACCGTAATTAAACGTTTTGAAAAGCACCTCATTTTCAATAAGTGTCTTGGCCAAATCGTAGATGGCAAGCCCGATCGTAATAGAAATAATCGAGGTAAAAATCTCATGCATCACTGCATCTCCCGAATAGGGAGAGATGAGCATATGATAAAAAATATAGGCACCGTAAAAGATTAAATAGATAGAGACTAACCCCAGTAATAATCCGCCGGCACCCATTACAAATCGGTTGATCTGCTCATAGGCACTGTTATGTTCGATAAGACGAAGCTCTTCGAGGAGCTTTAGCATATCGAAATCGGCAACAAGATAGTGATTGTTTTCCCGTTTGACGGCGGTAAGGGTAGGGAGCCCCGTCACATGATGGAGATAGGGGTTACTGATATGGATTGCCTCTTCTGCAAAACTGACCCATTTGAAATAAAAAGATTTATCGGTTCCGTTACGATCGTCATCGATGTAATTTCTCCCAAAACTGGGAGTGTATTGGATAAATGAATCGTTGACGCTGTAGAGTACTTCGGCTGCCTTTTCGGATTCGAAAAAACGGCGCATATCTTTGGCATCGTTAGAGATAGGATGAAAACTTTCCATCGTTGTGCGGAGATAATATTGAACACTGTTTTTGTGTTCGGTGTAGATACTGATGATCCGTTTCATGAAAACTCTCCTTATCTGAATTTTCAATTTAAGTTTTAGCACTCAATGGATTAAGAGCGGGAGAGAATTTAAAGGTAGGAAGGATTTTTAAGGATATAGGGCTAAGGTGAATGTTTCGTTTCTGTAACCATTAGGTTTTACACTTCTGCACTTTTTATGAAGGTTCATTCATGGTCTCCATCCGACTCATCTCCCGTCTCACCATACGCCAAAAAATTACGTTTATTGTGGCGACGACACAACTTTTTGCCATCATCGCCATCTCCATCGGCGTCCTGGGAATGTTTTTTTCAAACGCCTCTTTGGAGCGGATTAATGATCAAAGCCTCCATCCTCTCGATCAGCTTAGAGTGAGCAAACATGCTATGATCAATGTGATTCAAGCGAAAGCACAATTGATATCTGAAGGGCAGGGGGACTACGAGAACGATCTAAAAGCGATCAAAGAGGCACATAAACAGTTTAATACCCAATGGAGTGCGTATTTAAAATCCCCGAAAACAGAGAAAGAACAGCAACACCTCGAAGAGGCGCAAATGCAAGTTGCACGGGCTGATCGCTCTATGAGCGCGCTTGAGCTCGCAATCACGAATCGTGATATTATGGAGATTCATGACTTGGTTCAAAGCGATTTCCCTTTTAGTTTTGCACCTTTGGGGGATCTTTTTGATTCTCTCATCACGCTTCAGCTCGAAAATACACAGATTCTTTACAATCAGGCACAAACGCAGTTCAATCAAACCCTCCTTTTGATAGCGGTTATTTTTCCGATTGGTATGATCGTGATCTTTATTGTCCTCCGACTCATTACCCGTGAGCTGATTCAAAAAATCACCCTTCTTTCCCACATCATCCACCATCTGCGTTCGGGAAATCTCCAAGAGCGAATCCAAGTCGAGGGAAAAGATGAACTCTCAACCGCAGCCTATGAAATGAACGGTTCGATGGAAGAACTGCAAAAAATCCTCGCCAATATCAAATCGACATCGTTTGAAAGTATCGCTACCGCCCAAGAGCTTAACACGGT
>NZ_MIBU01000106.1:0-3820 GCF_001830725.1 Sulfuricurvum sp. RIFOXYD12_FULL_44_77 | reverse complement strand
CAATCAATACTTTCGTATACCCTTTACCGGGTGAGCCTTTTTTTCCCTTGCCCTGCGGTATCGTTACACCCGGCGTACGTTTTAGCATCTCCAATGCATTCATATCACCGTATTGGGTGAGCTCTTCGCCTTTAATAATACGTTTGGCTATTGAGTTTTCTTTGCGCTCTTCGATGACACTGTACGTCTCTTCTACCGAAATTTTATCGAGCTTAAGTATCTCCTCGGCACAAGAAAAAGAGAGGGTACAGGTAAGAAGTATGAGGGGACGGTAAAACACATTATTCCTATAGTAAATAAATATAAATTATCGCTATTTTATCCTATCTCGTGAGTAAAGTCGAAATCGATTAATACGTCGTTAATGCAATCTTATATAAACTCCATTACAATTGTTAATAACCTGAAGGGAGTCATTATGCGTCAATACGAAACCTACCACTGTAACATCTGCGGAAATGAAGTCGAAGTGCAACACGTAGGAGGAGGAACCCTCGTCTGCTGTGGCCATGAAATGGAGATGATCACAAAGAGTCTCACGGCAGTCAACCTGATGAAAGCATTCGGCGGTGAGAGTATGGCGCGGAACAAATACGAGCTGTTTGCCGATATCGCCCATGATGAAGGATGGCACGCGGTTGAACGCCACTTTCGAGAAGCGGCACATAATGAGATGTACCACGCCCGTGCCGAGTACAAAGCGTATCATAAACTGATCCACGGCTGTGATGTCGATACGACGGCTGCGAATCTCGACAGTGCTATGGGTGGAGAGAACTATGAACACACGGTGATGTACCCAAACTTTGCCGAAATCGCAACCGCAGAAGGACATAAAGAGTTAGCACGGCTTTTTACTGCCATCGGCAAAGTCGAAGTGGAGCATGAACGCGAATACGCCGCACTCAAAGAGGCATTGATCGCCGATGGTTTCTTTGCCAGTGAAGAAGATGAGATTTGGGTGTGCGAAGTATGCGGACATATCCACCGAGGGAAAAAAGCTCCGGTTGCGTGTCCGCTGTGCAAAGCGGGACGAGAATATTTCAAACGGGAACATTTAGATTAATTTTATCCCCTTTTTGGGGATGCGTAGGTTATTATGAAAACACTATGCAAACTCAAAAAAAATGAATTCACGACCGATTTCAAAAAGATCCTGAAAATTGTCAAAAAGCCGAAATTTATCTGTGAAAAATGTGCTCGGGTTGCCAAAAATAAAAAATATCTCTGCGAGCCGAAGAGTATGAAAAGCGATTAAAGTTTATTTATATGTGATATAATTCTTATTGCAAGTATCACTTTTCATTGTAGTTAATGGAGCGACATAATAGGGGCGGAGGGTTCGAAACCTCTGCCCCTTTTTTTTTGTCCTCCAAAAACTACAATGAGGGGGTCTTTATGGATAAGATGATACTTGCACTATTTCTTATGTGTATTTTTGCACCTATGCTCAGGTGATCCTGACATAGCCAAGGGGTTTTACCCCTTGCCCCCCCTCATCATCGTTTAGCTTATGCCTATAGGTATCATTTGACCTCTACTTTTTACTCTTTTCTTGTAGCATATCCTCGTTTTCCATTCCCAAATATCAAGCGCATTGTAAATGTTCTTTAAAGTATGAGCTGTATACTATTATTAAATTTTATGTGAATTTGGAGGTATTTGTTTGAATAATAAAAAAATAATTTCTAATAAGGAAACTGGTCAACCTATCGTCGCTACTATCAGCTCGGCAAGAATTGCAGAACGGAATATAGATGAATTAATAGGTTTATGTAAAGGTATGATTGCTGATGGTTCTATTGTCCAGGCAGAGGCAGATTTTTTACTTCATTGGATGGAAGCAAACCAAAGCGCGGCACATCAATGGCCGGCAAATATTTTATACTCACGCGTTAAGGAATATCTTGCCGATGGTGTTTTAGATGAAACAGAAAAAGAAGAACTTTTTACACTTTTAAAACAGATTACAGGCGGTGAAAATGTAGCCGATACGGTTCAAAGTATGGCATCTAATCTGCCACTAGACACCCCTCCACCTGATATTGAATTCGAAAACCGCATTTTTTGTCTTACTGGGACATTTACCGTAGGTTCACGTGACAATGTAACCAAACTTATCGAGAGTAAAGGGGGGAAATGTGTAAAAGCTCCTACCCAAAAAACGGACTATCTTATAATTGGTATTATCGGCAGTAGAGATTGGATACACTCAACACACGGCAGAAAAATTGAGATGGCTATGGAGTTGAGAGATACGGGTGAAGTTTCAATCCGTATCATTTCCGAAGAGCATTGGATTAAATTTATTTAAATTTCCAGAGAACATAACATAAGGGTCATGTATTCAATCTTCACTTTTCTTAAATTAAATTACAAATAGAGAGCTGGATTCCCGATCAGGTCTGGAATGACGGGAAAGGGATGGATTCCGTGTCGTAGCACGGAATGACGAAACCTACTTCTTAAACATCTCATATCGATACTGACTCATCGGGGTATCGTCACGGTTACCCCACTCTTTCATCGACGCATCGTACAAACGGACATTTTTATATCCGAGCACGCCGCTGAGGACAAAGTAGTTAAACGACGTCTCTAAACCACCCGTACAATAGACGAGAACCTCTTTGTTTTTATCCAATCCGTACCCCTCTTTGAAAACACTCTCCAACATCGCTTTAGGTTTGAGGATATACTCTTTATCTACGGAGTAATTCCATGAGTAGCTCATACCGCCTTTGATATGACCGTTACGTTTGACCGTCGGGGTCGGGGTGACGCCTAAATACATATCGCTCGGACGGGCATCGATCATCGGAAGTTTACCGAGATGATTTTTTACGTAGGTGATATCGGCGATTTTCTCTTTGTCAATTTTAGCTTTAAACGCGGTCGCTTTGATAGAGGATTCCGCTTGGGTGAGTTCTAATTTATTGTTTTTCCACACTTTTAGTCCGCCATCGAGCAATGCGACATTTTTAATTCCGTGATAGTTAAGTGCCCAATAAATATAGCTGGCTTTGAGAAGGTCTTTAGCCTCATTGATCGGAGCATAAAGAACCACATCGCTGTTTTCATCGATTCCCAAACGTGAAATCTCTTTTTCGATCTCCACTACCGGACGGATGGAGAGAAAGGTTCCGTTATCAAAACGCCATTTGGCTATCGCTGTATGTGCGGCGCTCGGAATATGCTCGAATCCGTACAAATCTCCCTCAGATACTTCAACGATACGAAGTTTAGGATCATTTTTATGCTCATTCAGCCATTGGGGAGTGACAATCGGCTCGATGGCCAAGAGCGATATAGCACTTGCAACGACAGCGATGAAAATTTTCATTTTAATTCCTTCAAATAATTTTGACTATGATAGAAGGTTATCACTTAAATGATATTTTTTTTCCTTTACTAAATTTGTTACCAAATATTTAAAATTCGTTTACATTAAAATTACCGAAAATAGATTACAATGAAAGTATGAAACGGAACCCATTATTTCTAGCCCTTATCCCATTATCATTGCTCAGTGCTGATACAGTGTCGCTTCTCTCTCCTGAAAAGAAAACGGTTCTAAAATATCAGCAAGATATCTATGAATCCGAGCACCAAAAGCTCCGATATAACTGGATTTCTCCCCTCAATTTGAATGCTATCTATGATTATGATAAAAGTCCCCAAGGCGGCTATCACAGCGATACCGAAACCCTCTCTGCCTCCATCTCACAAGATATTTTCCGTTCCGGCGGAATCACCTATCAGATCAAATATGCCGATGCCAAAAAACAAAGTGAAACGATACGTCTGCAAAAAGATATCG
>NZ_MIBU01000105.1:0-1654 GCF_001830725.1 Sulfuricurvum sp. RIFOXYD12_FULL_44_77 | reverse complement strand
TAGGGATGAAATTAGTCAATCTCAGTATCGTAGCAGCAGCTACTTGTTTATTAGCAACGTCGGCGCATGCGCTTAAAACGGAAGACCGTGTGATCAAGGACAATTATCAGGTTGAGTACACTAAAGCACCGGGTGCGGTAAATTCTATTGGAGAGATGTTTACCGAGGGTGAAGTCTACGGACGTCTTCGTTCGAATATGTTTTGGTATGACTGGGAAAATGAAGATTTGACAAATAGTGATCTTTACAAACGTACCCATGACAATAATCAATGGGGTATGGGAGGGAGTTTGGTGTATAAAACCGGCTTTTTCAACGGATTTGGTGCTACAGTCGGGTTTTACGGTACTGTGCCGATGGTAAACGAAAATACGGTTAGTAATAGTGCCGGTACGTTAACGGCTAACTACGGAAAATCAGGAAAAGATACCTATCGTACACGTGCTGATGGTACCGAAACGTCTATGGGCAATTTTGCCGAAGCGTACGGAGAGTATAAAAACGGTAAAACCGATGTTAAAGTCGGACGTCAGGGTATCGATAGCATTATGCTTGCAACCAACGATACGAAAATGATCCCTAACACATTTGAAGCGGCGATAGTTGAAAACAAGGATATCCCAGATACAACTGTTCGTGCCGGATACATTACGAGCCAAAAGCTCCGTGATCATCAGCTATTTCATAGTATTTTGGCTTATGATGCTGGGCAAACGTCAATAGCTGTCAAAGGTGACAAAGTTAATGGGAATGATGATGCGGGTGTTCATAAGGGTCTTACGGTTTATAACATCCGTGCAGCAGGAGGAGATGTCGATCCGGAGATGGTTTTGCTAACTGCTTCGAATAAATCGATCCCTAACTTGAAACTCGATGCCGAATTTGTTGGTATCAACGATTTTTTTAATACCGTCATTGCTGAGGCAAATTATAAAATCAAATTAAATGGCGATTGGAGCGTGACACCGGGTGTCCGTTATCTGCGCCAGATGGATGATGGTGCCGGTGCAATCGGGGGTGCGGCTTTGAGTGGTAATGTGGTTGCTTTTAATAGTAGTGGTAATCCTGATGCTGCAAAACGTGCTAATGCGCGTGCGAACTATACAAATCCTGACAGTGTGGATGGAAGTATCATTATGGCACGTATCGTGGCGGAAAATGGTCCTCTTGCGTTACAAGTCGGATATTCTAAAATAGCTGATGACGCTGATATTATTGCTCCGTGGCGTGGATTCCCGACAGGTGGGTATACCCGTTCGATGGCACAGGTTGACTGGATTGCCAACACCAAAAACTGGGCTGTAAAAGCAACGTATGATTTTGGAAAAGCAGGGATTATTGAAGGTTTCAAAGTGGCAGCTGACTATGAAAATATGAACTTTGATGAAGCAAAAGCATACAGTTCTGGTTTCTCAGATCGAAATATCTTCCATGTCGATATGTGGAAAACATTTAAAGAAATTCCGAATACAGAGTTTAAATTCCGTTTCGCAACAGTTAATGCGGACAATTTGTATTCGGGAACAACCCCTACTCTTGGGACTCAAGCGACAACTGATTATGCATCATACGATGAATACCGTTTCGAAATTAACTACCTCTTCTAAAGGCTAAATGATGAGAGCGTTGTTGGGAACTTTATTCTTTACGATCA
>NZ_MIBU01000104.1:0-7743 GCF_001830725.1 Sulfuricurvum sp. RIFOXYD12_FULL_44_77 | reverse complement strand
TGCGATAACCAAAGGGCGATGCAACAATGAACAACATGACAAAAATAGTTATTTTATCCGTATTAGGTATTTTAGGTTTGGTACTCGCGATTACCGTAAGTTCCGTCTGGATCACATCGGGAATGATCATACTCCTTATGGGAACCGCGATAGCCCTCAGCACCGCTTCGACTTCCGGGTCTGAGACGTTCACTCAGCACTTAATCGATTTCCAAGAGCTGATTCAGTTTAAACGCAATCAGTTAAAAGATATCCCTGCAGAAGCGAACAGTATCGAAGAAAAACTGAACCGTCTTGCATCAACCCATGAAGCTATCTTGGAACAGGATATCAAAGTAGCCGGAGAGATGGTTCTCCTCGCCGATAAAGTAAGTCGTGGACACTTTATGTGCCGTGTCACCAGCGATTCCAAATCCCCTCACATCCATCTGCTTCGTAAAACAATGAATGGGATGCTCGATTCAACAGAAAAAAATCTAGATCAGGCGATCAAAGTTCTAGAATCTCTGAGCGAAGGGAAATTTTCTACCCGTGCGAATGTCAATGTCGAAGGAAAAATGGCTCAAATGCTCGAAAAAATCAATGCATTGGGTATGGCATTGCAATCAATGGAGCAGCAAAACAACGACGCCAAAGAGGTACTGAACAACAATACCCAACAGCTTAAAAATACGATCGAAAGCCTCCGCTCAAAAGAGTTTATCGAACTTAACGGAATGATCAACACCACCGTAGAGCGGATTCAGCAAGTAGCACACAAGGAGCATGAACTCTCCGACAACCTCCAAACCCTTGCCGGCAACGCCCAAGAGACCAAACAGATTTTGACCACTATCGGAGACATCGCAGATCAGACCAATCTTCTCGCCCTCAATGCGGCGATCGAAGCGGCACGCGCAGGTGAACACGGACGCGGATTCGCCGTCGTTGCCGATGAAGTACGCAAACTCGCCGAACGTACCCAAAAAAGTCTTGCTGAAACGACCGCTACGATCAACATTCTGATCCAAGCGATCAATGACAACAGCGACTCATTGAATAAAAATATGGATGAGATGATGGATCTGACTACGTATGTGGGAAGTGTGGATGATAAAATGGAAGAGCTGCTTCACTCAATGGATCGATTACAATAAATCGATCAGCGATGGAGATAAGATGAAATTCATTAGCTATTCTTGATTTAGGTCAAGAATAAGAGTTCCCCTAATTCGTTACACTTCGGCACATTAATCGCAACACAAAACGGAACAACTACATGAACAAACTCATCACACTGCTTTTTACGACATTTGGGCTATACGGAGCCGAGGGGTACAGCGTCTACCAAAAACACTGCATGCAATGCCATGTCGAAATAATGGAGAAAAAAGAGGTGATGAGAGTCCTTCACACCCTCAAAGCTCCCCCGATGGTCGAAGTCTCCAATCGCCTCAAAGAAAATGTCGTTATCAGCGACGAGGATGACGATGTCAAACGGCGTGTTATTATCGCATTTATAAAAGACTACATCGAAAACCCGAGCGTCCAGTACAGTATGTGCCATCCGATGGCCATCGAGAAATTCGGGATTATGCCCTCGTTAAAAGGAAAACTTTCCGAAGAGGAGCGTCAAGCCGTTGCGGAATGGGTGCATGACCGCTATAGCGGTGTTGCGTTTAAGTAATTACACACGAAGCAAATAGTGCTCGATGCTGTAGCGCAGATCCTCGTCCATATCCATCACACTCTCCACCATCCATTTTAGATATCCGGGGTCTTTGAGGGCAATCTCCTCGATCCGTTTTTTAGCATACTTTCCGAACGGTAACCGTGTCAGCAAGACATGGCTTTTTGATATCTCTATCAACCGCTCAATATCCGCCAAATCCAGAAGATACTCCAAGACCATTTTTGTATGAAGTGCGTCACTCAGAGCATGGTGGGGGATGAGTGCAACTCCATGCTCTTGAAACACCCTCTTCTCTTCACGATACAGTCTCAACTCGTACCGTAAAAATTGAAGACTATACCCCTCCAAATCATCCATCAGCGATTTGGAGCATTTAAGGGTATCAATAACACTCCCCTGCCATGCAATTCCCTCTTTTTGGAGCATATCAAGTTCAAAAGGGGCATTATGCGACACCAAAATAGTTTCAGGAGTATTGAGGATTTTAAGTTTTTCGGCACCGATAGATTGGGAAAAAGAGGGAGCATCACTCACCATCTCATTCGTGATTTGATGGATCGCCGAAGCGGCGGGAGGGATTTTTTTACCGGGATTGATCAACTCGAAATGGGTGGATTCCCCCTCAATAATCCCCAGAGCGCAGATTCTGTCTTTTGTCTCTAACCCTGTCGTTTCCGTATCGAGAAAAATCACATTCTACTCGCTCGGGTAAGATTTAAGTGTTGCCATTAGATTATGATAGTGTTCTAACGTACGGAAGCTTTTCTCAAAACGCCATCCCAATACAAACGCGATAATATCTCTCTTCAAGGGTGCACTCAGTTTTTCGGCACGTCCGTAATAGGCCAGTGAGATATTTTTATTTTTGACTTTAGCCTCTTTATCGTAGATAATCGCAATAATTTGCGCGTATTTACCCTCTTTAATGGCCCCTAAATCATCATCGCCTAGCGATAATCCCGAGAGGTTAATCGCTTTAAACTCAAACAACGCATCAAACTCTCCGACTTTGGTATTAATCCCTAATTTTAGGTACAGCTCTTCGAGTGATTTGAGGTTACTTTTGCGTTCTAACTCGTAGCTGGATATCTGTGCCGTCAGGTTTTTCAGACGATCGAGTGGTGAACTCACATTTTCTCCTTCAAATCTCGCACTATTTTGATAATTTTAACCTATGTTGACTTATAATATCAAACTTTTATACTTGTGGGAATTTAATGGACTATTTACGAATTCAAGGGCCGACTAAACTTAGCGGTACCGTTACCATCTCCGGCGCAAAAAATGCCGCATTGCCACTTATTACCTTGGCACTTTTAGCCCATAATCCGCTAAAAGTCACCAACATGCCTGAAGTGGCCGATATTAAAACCCTGCTAAAACTTCTCCAAAACCTCGGTGCCAGCTGTTCATTAGAGAACCATGTCCTCAATGTAGACACCTCTACCGTTAACCACACGATGGCAAACTACGATATCGTTAAAACGATGCGCGCCTCTATCCTCGTCCTTGGACCGCTCCTTGCCCGTTTCGGACATTGTGAAGTCTCTCTTCCGGGTGGATGCGCCATCGGTCAGCGTCCAATCGACCTTCACCTAAAAGCGTTGGAGCAAATGGGTGCTGAAATTACTATCCATGCCGGATACGTCCACGCCGTAGCCCCTGAAGGTCTCAAAGGTGCCCATATCATCTTCGATAAAATCACCGTTACCGGAACGGCTAACATCGTTATGGCGGCGGCATTGGCTCACGGTAAAACCGTCCTTGTCAACTGTGCAAAAGAACCCGAAGTAGTTCAACTGTGCGAAATCCTACGCGACAGCGGTATCGACATCACCGGAATCGGAACACCTGAACTTACCATCATCGGTACGGGGGGTAAAACCATCGAAATGGTTGATTTTGAAGTTATCCCTGACCGAATCGAAGCAGGAACCTATCTCTGTGCAGGTGCTATCACCAATTCTACAATTACGCTAGAGCGTGTACGTCCCGATCACCTCGATGCCGTTACGGCAAAGTTAGAGCAAATGGGATGTCGCGTCGAATGCGGTGAAAATACGATGACGATTCATCCCGCTACCGAACTCAAACACGTCGATATTATCACCCAAGAGTATCCGGCATTCCCGACCGATATGCAAGCACAATTTTTAGCTCTTGCTACGATTGCAAAGGGAGCCAGCACCATCGAAGAGCGATTATTCGAAAACCGCTTTATGCATGTCAGTGAATTGCAACGTCTCGGAGCCGAGATCAAACTCAGCGGTCACACCGCCACCGTTATCGGGCCGTGTGAACTTGTAGGTGCCGATGTCATGGCAACCGACTTGCGCGCTTCGAGCGCACTCGTACTTGCCGCTATGGCAGCAGAGGGGACAACAAATGTCCACCGTATCTATCACCTTGATCGCGGATATGAAGATTTAGAAGGAAAATTACGCCTATTGGGCGCAAAAATTGAGAGATTGAAAGAGTAAAAACCCAAAGGGATCTTAAAGATCCCCCTCGATCACTTTTTGGAACGTACCGTAATAAACATTTTGCATCTCGGCAAGATCCATTTTCACATCATTCACCGCAAATACTTTTCCACCTACGCTACCAATTTTCGCACACGCTAACGCCCCTACCATCGCTTCAAACGCAACGCAGTTTTCAGGTGCGACTTCGATAATGGCGCGAGACATACTTTCAGCAAAAATATCACGAGAATCGGTTACAGAAATTGTCGCTTGTACCCCTTTATCGCTTACACATGCCATTTTGGCGAGTGCTATCGCGACACCACCCGAGCTGCAATCTTTTGCCGCTGATAGAAGCCCTTTTTTATTCGCTTCGATCACAAGGTTCCATAACGCACGCTCTTTATCGTAGTCGATAGCTGGGATGGTTCCCGCTACGACGTTGTAAAGCTCTTTCATGTAAAGTGATCCGCCGAATTCCGAGCGGCTTTCACCGACAAGATACAATGCATTTCCCTCTTTTTGGAACGCAGACATCAATACTTTGTTTTGATCTTCATTCACTCCGACCATCGCGATCGATGGGGTTGGGAATACCGACTTGCCGTTGGTTTCATTATAAAGCGATACGTTCCCGCCGATAACAGGGGTATTAAGTTCTGAACACGCCTCTTTAATTCCCAAACACCCTTGGCCGAACTGCCACATTACTTCAGGGTTCTCAGGGTTGCCGTAGTTAAGACAGTCGGTGATTGCTTTTGGAGTCGCACCGCTCATCGCGACGTTACGACCACTCTCGATAACCGCTGCCGCCGCTCCCGCTTTCGGGTCGATGTAGCAGTAACGGACGTTACAGTCGGCACTCATTGCCAACGCTACGCCGTTCTCTTTGATACGGATTACGGAAGCATCGAGTTCGCCCCCTTTTTTGACCGTATTGGTTTGTACCATTGAATCGTATTGCTGATAAATCCAATGTTTATCGACCACTTCCATTGAGCTAATCAATTTTTCAAATGCCGCTTGGTTTTCTACCGCATCAAAATCATTCAAAGAAACTTTTGCGATATCATCGAGGTACGCAGGTCGTGACATAGGGCGATCCAAGATCGGAGCCTCTTCGCTCACAGGATCGACAGGAACTTCCGCACATTTTTCACCGTGCCAGAAAAGCTCCATATTCCCCGTCGCCGTTACTTCACCGATAACCGCACAATCGAGATCCCATTTTTCGAAGATATCGATGATTGCCTGTTCTGTCCCTTTACGCGCACAAATGAGCATACGCTCTTGCGATTCGGAGAGCATAAACTCATAAGGCATCATCCCCTCTTCACGAGCAGGAACCTTATCGAGGTGCATAATCATCCCGCTGCCTGAGCGTCCCGCCATCTCGAATGAGCTCGACGTTAGCCCCGCCGCACCCATATCCTGAATCCCGACGACATAATCGGTTTTGAAAAGTTCCAAACACGCTTCGAGAAGGAGTTTTTCGGTAAACGGGTCACCCACTTGTACCGTAGGACGAAGCCCTTTAGACGCTTCGGTAAAGCTGTCCGAACTCATCACCGCGCCGCCGAGACCGTCGCGCCCTGTTTTAGATCCGACATAGATAACCGGATTACCGATCCCCTCCGCTTTTCCGTAGAAAATCTCATCGCTTTTAGCGAGTCCGAGAGTAAAGGCGTTTACGAGGATATTACCGTTATAGCACTCATCAAAACTCGTCTCACCGCCGATCGTCGGAACCCCCATACAGTTACCGTATCCGCCGATACCCGATACGACGCCACGCACCAAATAGCGCTGATGAGCACTGATATCGTCTTTGTTCAATACATTCCCGAAACGGAGGGCATTGAGGTTGGCGATAGGACGGGCACCCATCGTAAAGACGTCACGCATAATTCCGCCGACTCCCGTTGCTGCCCCTTGGTAAGGTTCGATAAAACTCGGGTGGTTATGGCTCTCCATTTTGAAAACCGCCGCATATCCGCCGCCGATATCGATAACACCCGCATTTTCACCCGGTCCTTGGATAACCCATGGCGCTTTAGTCGGGAACCCGCTCAAATGTTTTTTAGACGATTTGTAACTACAGTGCTCACTCCACATTGCCGAAAAGATTCCGATCTCAACGAGATTTGGTTCACGTCCGAGGATTTTTTTGATGTGATCATAATCTCCGAGTGAAAGCTTATGCTGTTTTAGAACTTTTTCGATATCTGGAAGGGGAGTGCTCACGGCAAATTCCTTAAAATAGTAATAGTAACGCGATTATATCAAAGGGGAATATTCATCCATCTTAAAGCAGTGTTATTTAAACCCGAAATCTTTTTCACTGCGGATATTTTTTTTCAGTGAAAAGATATCAATATAGGTAATTGCACTCACCTCGTAGCTCTTTTTTCCGCTGGGAAGTTGGACGCTAAATTCGTCCCCCTCCTCTTTTCCCAGCATTGCGCGCGCCAGAGGTGAATGGACAGAAATCAATCCGTTTTCAGGCTCACTCTCCAACGTCCCGCAAATACTATAGGAAAATTCCTCTTCCGTGTTCACATCCATAATCGTGATCGTTGCACCGAAATGGGCGCGGGAGTGATCGAGCAATGAGGGATCGATCATTTGGGCTTTTTGGATCATCGAATTGAGATAAAAAAGTCGTTTATCGATATGGCGAAGTTTCTCTTTCGCCGCATGATACTCCGCATTTTCACTTCGATCTCCCAGTTCCGCCGCACGCTGTTTTTCGACATTGACACGGGGTTTTTCGACATCTTTGAGATATTTGAACTCTCGCAGGAGTTCATCATACCCTTGTGGTGTCATCGGTTCATTTTGACTCATTAATTCATTCTCTTCCATACATCTATTTTTAATGATCATTCATTGTTTTATTCTAGAAAATATATCGTATATCAACTTGCTTTGGAGCATAGATAATCGCTATTATCTCGTTTAACTCCAAGTCCCTCTCCAAAACGCAACGAATTTGCAACTCTAAAATGAAATAATTCTAAAATGGAAAATATTAATAAAGACCTTTATGCTCTTGTCGATGAAATCATCCAAGAGCTCAAACACAATAACTTACCGCCCATACCTGAAAATTTCAGATTTTATTTTGATAAGCTCTTAGAGACTAAAAATGATGCTTTACGTCATAAAATCACTTCCATTAGCCCCCGTTTTGATGAAAAACTCCATAATGAATTTGAGTATGAGCGGTCACTAAACCAAGGTACAAAAGCCGTTAAGTTGATTTTAAAACAAGGTTCAAGTGTCTATAAGAACACAACTCTTTTAAAGAAAATCATACAAAATAAAAAAGATTCTGTGATTGCGAATAAGAATCAAGAAACTTTATTGGAGGTTACCGCTTCGGTAGAGAGTGTATTGGATAGGTTTTTAGTATCGTTGGAAAAACAATCAACGATTATTAAAGAATTATACGGAACCGCAGCCAGTTCCATCAAAAATGCAAAACGGACAAGCTTATACAATGCAAGTTTAGGGGTTTTCAATAAAAAATATTTTATTACCCTTCTTGAGAAAGAACGTGAATCATGCATTAACTCTTCGTACGAAAGCGCTTTAATGGCTGTC
>NZ_MIBU01000103.1:0-1676 GCF_001830725.1 Sulfuricurvum sp. RIFOXYD12_FULL_44_77 | reverse complement strand
TACCGTTTCGAAATTAACTACCTCTTCTAAAGGCTAAATGATGAGAGCGTTGTTGGGAACTTTATTCTTTACGATCACGAGTTTGAGCGCGTATGATTATGCCCTCAAACCGGTACGTGTTACCTCGGATGTCCACTGCTTTTTTGGGAAGCCTGAGATTATGGATAAAACCAACAACGGAAACATCGTTAACAGCTGTTACATCGATGCAGGAGAGGGATACGTTGTCATCGACACCGGTCCCTCGTATGCCTATGCCGAGTCGGCGTATAACGCGATGAAAAAAATCAAATCCCTCCCCGTTAAACTCGTTATCAACACCCATATCCATGATGATCATTGGTTGGGAAATAACTATTTTACCGAGCAGGGAATTCGTGTGTTAGGATCCGATGATTTCAAGGTGAGTGCCGATATGAGCGAGCCTACCCGAATGCAAACCTATATCTCTGGCGAAGCGTATGCTAAGACGAAGCCTACATTGCCGACTGAGATGATCAGCAGTGATACAACGTTGAACATCGGTAATCAAAAACTTGAGCTTAAAATTGCCAAACATAAAGCCCATACGGCAAAAGATATGGTGGTGTATCTACCGAAATCAAATGTACTGATTGCCGCTGATTTGATTTTTAATGATCGTCTCCCCTCTGTTCGAGGGGGAGATATTAACGGCTGGCTCTTGGCACTTGATGAGCTTGATACGTTACAAGCCAAACACATCGTCGGAGGACATGGAAACCGCACCGATAAAGATGCGGCGGCGATGACGAGAGACTATTTCACGCAGATGCGTAACGAGATTCGTGCCGCAATTGCAGAGGGTCTCAGTATCGAGGATACGATTAAAAAAGTAACGATGGACGGTTATAAAAAATACAAACTCTATGAGGGTACGCATCGCCATAACGTTGAAGCTTCGTATCGGGTACTCGAGTGGGAATAATAATGAAACGATTAGTATTTTTAGTTTCCGTATTCTCTACACTTGCTTTTGGGGATATTCGTTTCGCACAACCTGAACCCTCTATCAATAAACCGCGTGAAGTGGTGATGGGGATCAGTCATGGTGATGATGAATCGATTCACCACGGATTGAGTACGGCGAACAATCTCCTCAAATTCTACGGTCCCGAAAAGATCCATTTGCGTATTGTGGCCTATTATCACGGTATCCGTACGTTGCTTAAAAGTGAAAAAGAGATTGCCGTTCGGGTTCGGGCACTCCAGCAATACGGTGTCGAATTTGTCGCATGCGGCAATACGATGGAGACTAAAAAAATCACCCCTGACCAGCTAACGCCTGATGTTGAGATTGTCAGTGCAGGGATTGCCGAAGTGATCGAGCGCGCCACTGAGGGCGCATTTTACATTCAACCTTAAGGAAGTAAAGATGAAAATTTTTCTCATAACAGTTTTGGCGGGATTTTTATCCCTTTTTGGCGGTGATTTACACCTATTGAGTATTCCGAACGCGGATGGTAAATACAATGCTGCTGTCATTGAAAAAGCACTTGAAGCCAACGGTTTTGTCATTTCAGCTAACAGCGAAATGAACGGACCGTTTAAAATTCAATTCGGACAAAGTGATTTTACACAGTTCAATCTTTTGACCGCGTATCATAAAGCTCATTCGGAAACATTGGTAAAAGCCAATCCCGATGCGGGAATTTTTG
>NZ_MIBU01000102.1:0-1668 GCF_001830725.1 Sulfuricurvum sp. RIFOXYD12_FULL_44_77 | reverse complement strand
TCACGGTAACGCTCTTTGACCTGCGCGATCATCCGTGACTTGGCTCCCGCATTTTCGATCGAGAGTTCATCGAGGAGAGTCGAGGAGAGTTTGACCGCTGTTTTGAGTTTACGAACCTGAAAATCGCGGAAAAAGTAATGCTCTCCATCCAACGTAAAAAAGCTGTTATGGAGTGCCTCTTCGACACTCACGTAGCGGTTACGGGTCATCAACAGATGATACCCCTCACTCTCCAGCCATCCGATAGAGGCGAACGAACCCCCCGACTCGAAAAAAGTATCGATGTGACTGATAATAGCGGTTAGTTTCGCTTCGTTATTGCTTTGGAGCTGTTCCAATGCATCGATAGAGGGGTCAATCCCTTCGTTAAAGAGATTCTGATCTACCTGATCGCGTCGGAATTTGGCGCATGCTTCGATATTAAAGATGCGACGCAGTTCGGAAGCACACTGGCGGCACTCTTGTGCACTGGCTTTATCGTAGGTAATTTTTAAACGCTCGGCATCCTCGAACAGAGACTCCGCCGCACTCAGCGACGCATAAAAATAGGCGAGCTCAAAAGGGTGAAGTTTACCCAGCTTCAAACGACGCAGTATTCGCTCCAGATCGTACACCTCTTTGAGCTTTGTCTCCAACGGTGCGATATGATCCCCCATTTTATCGATCAAATCGTACCGCTCTTCGAGGAGTTTTGGATCGCAAATCGGGTTCAAAAGGCGTTCACGCAACAGCCGTTTCCCCATCGCCGTAGAGGTTTTATCGATCAGTTTGAGGAGTGTCATTTCGTCTGAGTCACGTGAAATGATCCCCAGCTGTTCCGCCGCATTGTTCCCCAGATACATATAGCGATTCGTCCCTAAAAAGGTCGGACGGTTCATCTTCTCGATAATCCCCGCATCGTGGTCGATAATGACGTTGATAAGGATACAGAGCGATTCGGAAGCGTACGGAAACCGTTCCAGATCGAGATACTCGATGGGGCTGAGGAGGGATCGGATTTGATAGATCCGTTCAAACAGTTCGTTTTGATAATCGATTCGCAGACGCTTCTCGTTCATCGAGGTTCGGTGATGGTTCTTGATTTCCAGATAACGATTCACTTCGTCACGGTCGATATCTCCCGCACAAAACGTCACTACTACTTCGGAGGTTTGGTAGCTTTGGAGCAGTGTAAATACTTCATCGAGGGCATACGTTTTATCTTCGCGGGTTCCGTGGATTTCGTTGATGAGGGTTTTTCCCGTCCCCACATCGATAGCGGAGTAACCGATGGAATAGACTCCGTTATTTTGATCTATGAGCAATGAAGCAATGTAGTTTTCGCTCGCTTCGGCGATGTAGTCGAAGTTCGTCCCCGGAGAAATGATGTTAGAGATATAGCGGCGGATGTTGGGGACTTCCCCCTGCTGACGGACGAGGACGATGGTGTATTTTTTCGATTGTACCAAACGGCTGAGATAGCGCTCGATCGAGACGGTCGGAACCCCTGCTAATAAGGGATTTTGGATGGAGTTTTCGAGTATCGTTTTGTTTTTACGGGTGAGCTGGATGTTGAGAAACTCGGCGACCTCTTTCGCCTTTCCGATCTTCATTTTTTCGTTGTTGACTTCGTAGACCTCGAAAAAAGAGCCCACTTCGATGATGACGAGGGTGTCGGAGCCGTATTTG
>NZ_MIBU01000101.1:0-13551 GCF_001830725.1 Sulfuricurvum sp. RIFOXYD12_FULL_44_77 | reverse complement strand
AAATTCTTATCGAGTTTTAAAAAAGCGGAGCACTCCGAGAGGGAATATTTAAAGTCGCTTTTATGCAACAGTTTTGAAAAAATCGATATTACACTGGTACTCTATGCGTTAGAGCTTAGTAATATACACATTGATGAAAATAGATTATAAAAGTCTTTCCAAATGAATAAAAAATGCATTAATAGATTCAAAAAGGATCTAGTATGTCAGAAATGAATGAAGCAGAACACAAAAAAGAGCTGGCAAAACTCAAACGTTTAGCGGTAGAGGTCGCCTCTGAAATCCACGATATCGTCGAAGATACGGTGTGGACGAATCACGTAAAAATGCCTGAGCTTGCTCAGAAATTGTATGAAGCGGTTGAAAAGGCGAATGCCTATAAAGCGGAGCACTCCCTCTAAGGGGTGAGGTATGGCGACACAAGAAGAGGTCTTAGCACTCGAAGTGTGTGAATGCGGCAACAAGAGCGTTGCCGAGGCAATCACCATCTTTCAAGAGACGTCGCTTCCCTATAAAAAAGCAAAAAAGCTGGTGACGGAGTGTGACAAAAGCTGCTGTCGAGCAGCCCTTTTGCGCCTTTTCGATATGGCGTATTTCGGGAAATTCGATTACGATGAAATAGAGCGGTTGATTCAACTGCGTCATGATAAATTGGGTGAAATTTTAGAGCGGATGAAAACGGGACGATGATGATCCGAAGAGCGTGTTATGATGATATTGATGCAATGGCAGGGCTCCTCAGTGAACTTTTCGGGATTGAAGACGATTTTTTGATCGATACGGATAAACAGATACGCGGTCTAACATTGTTGCTTCAAAATTCTGCGGCCACGGTTTTGGTAGCAGAGGTTGAAGGGAGGGTGATCGGGATGGTTTCGATGCAGTCTTTGATCTCTACCGCAATGGGAGAGAAGGTTGGATTGATCGAAGATATGATTGTTACCGCTGATTTTCGGGGGAAGGGGATCGGACGATTACTGCTGATGGGAATGATTGAAGAGTCTGAGCGTTTGGGGTACGGACGGCTTAGTCTCGGAGCCGACAGACGCAATTCTCCGGCTCTTTGTTTTTATAAAACGTTTGGATTTGAGACAAGCAATATGGGGCTAATGTACCGCATAGTGTAATTGAGCCGATTATTCTCTATCCACTACGACTCTGTTTTTCCCTTCTATTTTGGCTGCATACATGGCATCATCCGCTTTTTTGACGAACGACTCGATAGTTCCGACTCCATCGTACTGTGCGACACCGATACTTATGGTAATGTGACCGATGTTTTTAAAGTCTGTTTGTTCGATCTCTTTTCTGAGCCGTTCGGCAAAGGCGATCGTCCCTTCGTATGGGGTATCGATCTGCAAAATGAGAAACTCTTCTCCGCCCCATCGTACGAACATATCACTGCTTCGTACTAGGGAATGGACGATATCGGAAATCCGGATCAGGACTTCATCCCCTGCATTATGTCCGAAGGTATCGTTGACACTTTTAAAATCGTCGATGTCAAAAAGTATTAACGCAACCGAAGTATTGTAAAGGCGGGCTTGATCGGTCGATAATTTAAGCCATTGGTTGCACTGCAATCGGTTCGCCGCCCCGGTCAGAGGATCGGTGGCTGCAGCTTTTTCCAGTGCGTGTTCAAAGATAACTCTGGAGGTAATGTCTTTACCTGTCGAAATAAAATTGGTGAGCTCTTGACGTTTGTTTTTCAACGGAACGATGGTTTTGAATTCATGGTAGAGAGTTTTATCTTTTCGTTTATTGGTCACAACTCCCCGATAGGTCTCCCCTGAAAGGATCGTGTTCCAAAGATGCTCATAAAAGGGGTTTGGATGTTCCCCAGAGCGGAGAATGTTGGGTTTGTTACCGACTACTTCCTGCGCTAAAAATCCTGATTGCTGTTCAAAAGTGCGGTTGACGTATTCGATTTTCCCCTCTAAATCGGTGATGAGTACGGTATCTCCACTCTCTTCGAGTGCTTTTGAAAGTCTGAGAATATGAAAGTCGGTTTGGTGTTTAAACACACGAAGAATCTGCGTGATCGCATAGCTTGCGATCATTGCACAGAGCGCGCGGAACAGCTCAACCGGCAACGTGGTAAATGCTTCAAAAGATTCTCCGTTCACTATGGATGAGGGAAAAAATGTTCCGGCAGGGACAATGATCCCTGCAAAGATACCATAGAGGAAAAAAGTGCTTGCAAGGACATACGCACACCGTTTCATAGAATCATATACGGATCCTTGTACGAGATAAAACGGATGATAAAATATATATGCGGTCATAAATATACCGGGAGCACCGATAAGATAGCGAACCAATATATTGATATTCTCTAAGGTGAAATGGTGAAAACCTACGAGTAATGCAGCTGATCCTGAAATAATAAGAAGAAGCGTTATGATCGAAAACTTTTTATTCCGGATAACACGTAAGGCAAAATAAAAAAGGACTGCATACGAGAGGCTCATCGTAACTAAACTGCCGAGAATAAACAACTCTTTTGTCTCTTCTCCTCCCATAGACTTGAACATGATAAACCATTCGGATATTCCGTGAAGAATTCCGAATACCCCTAAATACTTTAATTCACGGGTGAATTTGAAAATGGAGTTTTCCATCGGATAGTGGAGAATACTAAAGCCTAACAGGAAAAAAGCAAGGCCGTAGATAAAATAGATATAGTCAATGAAGTGCACCATTAGTCTCCGTCTAAAAGGGGTTAAGTAGCTCTTGTATCTTTAATAGTATCATTTACCTACTTATGTTTACGAAGATATGGAATTTGTAATGTGTCCGATGACGTAAAAAAAGTTACAAATCCTCGCATATTCACCCCTGCAAACCCTATTCCTACAAATTTGTATCATTGTTGTCATTTTGTCGCTCTCTTTTAGTAAATGTCGCAAAAAACCATAGAACACCCCTTGCATCAACCTAAGTGAAGTTCAAAAATAAGGGGATAACATGGCTGGAGCAGCTAGCTTGCGACAAATCGCGTTCTACGGAAAAGGTGGGATCGGTAAATCTACTACATCTCAAAACACATTGGCAGCAATGTCACACTATTTCGATAAAAATATTATGATCGTCGGATGTGATCCAAAAGCGGATTCAACTCGTTTGATTCTTCATGAGAAAGCACAAGATACTATTCTTTCTCTTGCAGCGGAAATGGGAACCATCGAAGATGTTGAGATGGAACAAGCTCGTCTTTGGGGAAAAGGTCTTTTTGATAAAGAAACTCCGGGCGGTTGGATCAACTGTACAGAATCAGGCGGACCAGAGCCAGGAGTAGGTTGTGCAGGTCGTGGTGTTATTACGGCTATTAACTTTCTTGAAGAAGAGGGTGCTTACGATGAAGAAGGTTTAGATTTCGTTTCTTATGACGTTCTTGGTGACGTTGTTTGTGGTGGATTTGCTATGCCGATTCGTGAGGGTAAAGCACAAGAAATTTACATCGTTATGTCTGGTGAAATGATGGCGATGTACGCGGCTAACAACATCTCTAAAGGGATTTTGAAATACGCAAACACAGGTGGAGTACGTCTTGCAGGTCTTATCTGTAACGCTCGTATGACGGATAAAGAGTACGATTTGGCGCTTGAGCTTGCTCAACGTATCGGAACTCAATTGATCCACTTCGTACCACGTAACAACATCGTTCAGCATGCTGAATTGCGTCGTATGACGGTTGTTGAATACAGCCCATATTCTGACCAAGCTCGCGAATACAAAGAGCTTGCTCGTAAAATCGTTTATAACGATATGAAAATTATCCCTACTCCAATCAGTATGGATGATCTCGAAGACTTGCTTCTTGCATTCGGTCTTGAAGACGAAGTTGACGAAAGTCAAGTCGGAAAAGCAGCAGAAGCTTAATTAGTCACGTTACCCCGTGGATTCCTCTTTGGAGGGATCTTCAATGGTCGTCATGAAAATGACAAATAACATCTTGTTAATAATGAAAAGAAAACAACAGAAAAAGGAGATTAGATGTTTGTATTAGGTTTTCACTTCCCAGCAGATATGGGGAATCAAATTCCAGACGAATTAGTTGCAGAAAAACTTGCCGGTGTTGATATCAGTGACGTTAAAGAGATCAAATTGTTGATGGGTACAAAAGACAAAGATAAAGAGTGGATCAGCTACACCAACAAAGATACTTTCTTGTTCCGTGCTATGGTTCATTACTTCAAAGAAGAGAACCCGAATAAAGAACAAAAATACATGATCTACATGAACCGTTACCAAATGTCTGCTATCTCTAAACGTGTAGATGCAGCAGATGATGAAACAATGAAATTGTGTCACAACTTAGATTCGATGGAACAATTCCGTATCGAAGTCGCGTAAGGAAGGGGTGTATTATGGGTCCAGAAACACTAGAAGCTAAACAAAAAGCGGCCATTGAAGAGATCTTAAAAGCGTATCCTGAGAAAGCGGCGAAAAACCGTGAAAAACATCTCGGTGTCGGAACTCCCAATGATGAAAATCAAAAAACCTGCGGTGATGTCCGCTCAAACAAAAAAACCGTTCCGGGTGTTATGAGTCAACGCGGTTGTGCTTATGCAGGGTCTAAAGGGGTTGTATGGGGTCCGATCAAAGATATGATCCACATCAGCCACGGTCCTATCGGATGCGGTCAATATAGCCGTGCAGGTCGTCGTAACTATTACATCGGGGTAACCGGTGTTGATACATTCGTTACAATGAACTTCTGTTCGGATTTCCAAGAGAACAACATCGTTTTCGGCGGAGACAAAAAACTTGGGAAATGTGTCGATGAAATCGAAGTACTTTTCCCACTCAATAACGGTATCACGGTTCAATCCGAGTGTCCGATCGGTTTGATCGGGGATGATATCAATGCGGTTGCTAAAACAAAAGCGGCTGAGATCGGTAAAACAATCGTTCCGGTTAACTGTGAAGGTTTCCGTGGGGTATCTCAATCATTGGGTCACCACATCGCTAATGACGCGGTTCGTGACTATATCTTTGACGGCGATCTTAGCCACATCGATATCAGTGATGTTACTCCGACTGAGTACGACGTTGCGATCATCGGGGACTACAACATTGGCGGTGACACTTGGTCTAGCCGTATCCTTCTTGAAGAGATGGGTCTTCGTGTTGTAGCTCAATGGTCAGGCGACGCGACAATGAAAGAGATGGCTTTGACACCGAAAGTAAAATTGAACTTGCTTCACTGCTACCGTTCAATGAACTACATCAGCCGTCACATGGAAAAAGAGTTCGGGATTCCTTGGATCGAGTATAACTTCTTCGGACCGAGCCAAACGATTAAATCACTTCGCAAAATCGCTGCTTTCTTCGACGAAAGTATCCAAGCAAAATGTGAAGAGGTTATCGCGAAGTATCAACCGATGATCGATGCGGTTATCGCGAAATACAAACCACGTCTTGAAGGGAAACAAGTAATGTTGTTCGTCGGCGGACTTCGCCCTCGTCACGTTATCGGTGCCTATGAAGATTTGGGTATGGAAGTAATCGGAACCGGTTATGAGTTCGCTCACGATGACGACTACAAACGTACCAAAGAAGAGATTTTCCGCTCGACCGTTATCTACGATGACGTCAACGAGTATGAGCTTGAAGCATTCGTTAAAAAACTTCAACCTGACCTTGTCGCTTCAGGGATCAAAGAGAAGTATGTATTCCAAAAAATGGGTCTCCCATACCGCCAAATGCACTCTTGGGATTACAGCGGTCCATACCACGGATACGACGGATTCGCGATTTTCGCACAAGATATGGATTTAGCAATTAATTCACCTGTATGGGCTCATTCAAAAGCACCATGGGAAAAGGAAGGTTGAGACGATGCAAGAAGTAGAAAAAATCGTAAACGGGAAAGACCTGTTTAAACGCCCGGAGTACGCAGAAGTACTCGCAAACAAAAAACAATTCGAATCTTCTATGCTCGCAATCAACCCTGCGAAAGTAGATGAAATCGCTGAGTGGACTAAATCATGGGATTACCGTGAGAAGAACCTTGCTCGTGAAGCAATCACCGTCAATCCTGCAAAAGCATGTCAGCCTCTTGGGGCTGTTATGGTTGCTCTCGGATTCGAAGGTACTATGCCTTACGTTCACGGTTCACACGGTTGTGTAGCCTATTTCCGTTCATACTTTACCAAACACTTCAAAGAGCCGACTCCATGTGTTTCTGACTCTATGACTGAAGATGCTGCGGTATTCGGTGGATTGGTCAATATGAAAGAGGGTCTTAAAAACTGTGCAGCAGTCTATAAACCTAAAATGATCGCCGTTTCTACCACTTGTATGGCAGAAGTTATCGGTGATGATTTACAAGCGTTTATCATTGCGGCTAAAGAAGAAGATAAAGGTGAGTTTTTACCTGAAGAATATCCGATTCCGTATGCGCACACTCCTTCATTCGTAGGAAGCCATATCACGGGTTATGACAACATGATGCACGGTATCATGTCTCAGCTCACTGAGGGTCAAAAAGGCGAAACGAAACAACGTATCAACATCATCCCTGGTTTTGAAACGTATATCGGAAGCCTCCGTTCAGTAAAAAGCATCGTAGAAGCATTCGGCACAGACTATATCATGTTGGGTGACCACTCTGATCAATGGGATATGCCTGCTGGTAACTACGAAATGTTCTCTGGCGGAACAAAATTGGATGATGCAAAAGATTGTATCAATTCAAGTGCAACGATCTCATTGCAAAAATATTCAACAACTAAAACCATGAAAATGGTCGAAAAACGTTGGAAACACGCTGGTGGACATAGTAACCCGATCGGTCTTAAAGGTACCGATGAGTTCGTTATGAAACTCGCAGAATTAACAGGAACCGAAGTTCCTCAAAAACTTAAAATCGAGCGCGGCCGTTTAGTTGATGCTATGCAAGACAGCTATCCGTATATGCACGGTAAAAAATTCGCTATCTGGGGTGATCCTGACTTCCTTCTCGGAGCCGTTTCATTCTTGTTAGAGATGGGTGCTGAGCCGACTCACGTCCTTTGCCACAATGCACCGAACGGTTGGGAAGCTGAGATGAGAGCATTGCTTGATACGTCTCCGGCTAAAGATAGCCTAAACGTATGGGCTGGAAAAGATTTGTGGCACATGCGTTCACTCTTGTTTACTGAGCCGGTCGATTTCATGATCGGTAACAGCTATGGTAAAGAGTTGATGCGTGACACCGGTACTCCGTTGATCTACATCGGATTCCCGATTTTCGACCGTCATCACCTACACCGCTACTCTATCAGCGGGTACGATGGAGCGTTGAATCTTCTTACTTGGATCACGAACAAAGTTCTTGATCAGTTGGATGAAGATACGAAACAAATCGCTACCACTGACTATTTCTTCGACCTCGTCCGCTAAGGACACCGCCTCCATTCGGGGGCAAACTTCATTGTTTCTCGTCATTTTCTCCCCTTTTGGGAGATTTTTTTGGTTGAGTTTTTTACGAAAGACTTAGTCAAACAAACAGGATGATTTATGGCCGGCGTACAGGATAAACTAAAAGCGGAGTTAATGGTTGAAATCTATGCGAGTATTGATCGCATTTACGATTCGATAGAGCAACATTTTGATCTCGATGAAATGCGTCGCATAAATGTTATCAAAAGCCTCAATACGCTCAAAGACGAACTCTATTTCGTCGTGCAAACTACACCGCTCTCCTAATTACATAGGAGATATTTTATTTTGATACATCGCTTTATCTGCCGCTTGGATAATCGAATCGACACTCGCACCCTTCTTAAACTCAGCCATACCGTAAGCAAAATTGATTTTAAATTCGTTTTGATCAACTTTAAAATGTATATGGTTACAGTATTCCAAAATCGTTTCCATTTTTGTTTTGATCTCATTTTGTGAAACTTTTGCATCGAATATAACCAAAAATTCATCTCCGCCGTATCGTACGACACGCCCTCCGCTCTCTTTGAGCTTGAATGCAATGTGGATGAGTACTTTATCCCCGACAACATGTCCGTAGGTATCATTGATCTGTTTAAATTTATTCAAATCGACCATAATAAGGGTTCCGCTATCACGAACCGAGATATGATCGCTATTGCAGAGTGTATCTTCGAACCATTGACGATTATAGCTCTTGGTTAAGCCGTCTTCATAGACTATTTTTTGCAGTTCATGAATCTCTTGTTGGAGTATCTTAGTCTGTTTCAGTACACTTTTTAATACCTCTTTGTCTTCGGTTTCGATGGCATGTATCGCTTCATCGGTGCATTTGGATAACGTAATAAGATGACGGACCATTTTTTCATCGAGCATTTCAGAACTGATAACTTGATTGGGTTTAAGTTTGACATGATGGGCGTGTGCTTTTTCAGCATAGAGCCGATTATATTCGGCAGGAAATACGACTTTTAATTTTTGAATACTCTCTTTGACTTCGTTGGTAATATCAATATGTTCTTTGTATAAATCGCTCATTGCATCCTGCTCTCTAATTTAGTAAACGTTAATTCAATGGATTCACGGTCCATTGGTTTGTAATAATAGTACCCCTGAATCGAATCGATTCCGTTGACGAGTAAAAATTCCATCTCTTCGATGCTCTCTACCCCCTCGGCTAATACTTCCATTCCCAACCCTTTTGCCAGAGCGATAATTGTTTTTACGATAGTTTGGTTTTTAGGCTCCATCGTGATATTACGGATAAAGGAGATATCGATTTTGAGTTTATCGATGGGGAGATGTTTGAGATAGGAGAGAGATGAATATCCGGTTCCGAAATCATCAATAGATATCTTAAATCCCTTGCTTTTGATGACACCGAGTAACGCGATCATTTTTTCAGGATATTCGAGGATTGAACTCTCTGTAATTTCGAGTTCAATCCATGACGGACTACACTCTGTTTTATGGAGTAATTCTTCGAGCTGCAGTAAAAAGTTTTGGTGAATAAGCTGTTTGGCTGATACATTGATAGCAATCCTGCCGCTAAATATCCCTTGTTCCATCCATTTTACAGCCGTTTTAAAACCCTCTTCTAAGACAAAGGAACCCAATTCGATGATTAAGCCGCGCTCTTCGGCGATTGGTATAAATACCGATGGTGGGGTTGTCTCTTCTTCGGTGAACCATCTAGCAAGTGCCTCTACCCCTATGATTTTTCCTGTATGAGGATTGATCTGAAGCTGATAATAGAGGGCAAGATCGTGATTGGAAATAGCTTTTTTAAGATTGGAGGCAAGTGTAGTTCGCTCCAGTAATTCTTGGGTCAAACCGTCATTGTAGAAATTATAGCTATTTCGCCCGAAACTTTTAGCTTTATACATGGCCGCATCAGCTTTTTGGAGGAGTTCTTCAGGGTTGGAAGCATCCTCTGGATAGAGGGAAATTCCTATGCTTGCCGAGATATAGACCTCAGTATGATCGATATTAAAAGGATCGTTGAGTGTTTGTATCAGACGGTTTATGCACATCTGAATAGAGTGGTGATCTGTTTTTAATTCTATTACTATAATAAACTCATCTCCTCCAGGTCTAATGATTAACGTATCTTTGGGGAAAAGATCCTGTAACAGTTTTGTAAAGAGGATCAGGATCTCATCTCCGAAGCGATGGCCATACGAGTCATTGATCTCTTTGAAGCCGTCCAAATCAACAAACAACAGGGCGAACGGGTGATTTTCCATGTTATCTGTTTTGATTTGCAGTGTTTCAATGAGGCTAAGACGGTTTGGGAGCCCGGTGAGTGGATCATGGTGAGCTAATGTATCAAATTTTTCTTTGGCTTCTAAAATGTTGTTTTTGTGTTCTGAATAGACTAAATGTTGGAGATAAAAAAACGGTAACTGATAAAAAATAGAAAGATAGAGGTAATGGATATAAAAAACCAACCTTTGTAGGTTTGGAGTAGAGTGAGCTGATAGCTGTTGGATGTTAATGATGCAACGGCTGTATCGGAAAAATAGATCCATAGCACCCCAAAGATAAAATAAATAGCAGCTATCCAGAGGGCATTTTTAAAGCTTTGATTAAAATTTAGCACTTACTATCACTTTTGTTAGGATGTTCATAAAATATTATATCACAGTGAGAAGAAGATACTTTTTTTATCCATTCTGGAACGGTGTATGCAGATATGATACTATCTGAATATAAAGGACTTTACTATGGAACATCATGTTGTGATTGAAAAATTATGCAGCTGTGCGAAAAAAGAGGAGATGTCTCAAATAACTACCTATGATACCAAAGAGAATGCGTATGAAGCGGCTGAAACACAATTGGCCTATATGCAGGGACATTTTTGCGGTAAGCACGAATTCCAGCTTGTTGAGGTAGGGGATAATTACGTCATCGGAATGGTTAGCGGCTGCGGCTGTAAAGGATAAATTATGGAGTACCACGTAGTAGTAGAGAAATTGTGCAAATGTGCAATTCGTAAAAATATGCCTCAAATTAAAACCTTTGACGACAAAGAAAATGCGTATAGAATCGCACGTGCTTGGGCGCAGGAGTTAAACGAGAGCTTTTGCGGACAACATTCATTCGGGGTTGTAGAGGTGGATGATAACTTTGTGATCACTGTCGGTGAGGGGAGCTATTGAAGTTTGATAAAAGACAATATTAAGTAAAATAAAACAATTTTATTTTATTAAGGTATTGGCTGGGATGAAAAAGTACTATTACGGTGCCGTGGCATTTTATTTAATGGCCGTAATGGCGTATATCGGATATCAATATACGCAACAGCGCTCGGAGCTGATAGCTGAAATAGATCAGAGATTGATTCAGTGTGCGAGTGTGACCGATCAGCTTCTTCCGGCATCCTTGCATACTAACGCTATCCATACGGGAACTATCGCTCCTGCGGACGATCTCCAAAATCGTCTTGTATTGTCACGGTTTGCTGAAACTATGAATGTGAAATATGTTTATTCCTTTGTTTTAGAAAAAGGGAAAATCTATTTTACCTCCAGCAGTGCAACGAGCGAAGAGCTTAAAAGCGGTGAGGATATCAGCTACTTTTTTGATGAGTATACCGATGAATCTCCCCTATTGTTGGATGCCTTTAAAACACAACAGATGCAGTTTGAAGAGTCTTCCGATCAATGGGGACATTTCCGATCGGTATATTTGCCTCATATTTCGCCAAGCGGACGTGTTTATATCACGGGAGCCGATATAGAAGTGAGCAATATCAATGCTCAATTGAATGCGCTTTTACTCCATTCAATGGGGGAAGCATTGTTTTATATGCTTATTTTAATCCCATTTTTTGTCGCTTATCGGATGCATAATCTGAGTATCCAAAAAGAACTTACCGCTCAGGTTGATGAACGAACAGCCGATTTACGAGAGCGTTCCTCTGCCATTACCCGTTTGCTTGATAATTCCAATCAGGGATTTTTAACGTTTTCAACCTCTTTGAATGTTGAAAATGAGTATTCTCAAAAATGTCTGGAAATCTTTCAAGAAACGATTGAAGGGAAAAATATCGGAGAACTTTTGTATCCGGAAGAAGTAGAGGAAAAAAAGTTTTTTGATGAAACCATCAGAGCCGTTTTCGAGGAAGAAGATGAGGTCAAGATCGACGCGATTTTATCGCTACTTCAATACGAATTCGTACTTCATAATAAAGCTATTAACATCCTCTATAAGCGGATAGAACCACAGCGGTTTATGCTTATTCTAACGGATATTACCGATAAGAAAAATTTGGAAAAAAACATTGAAAAAGAGCGTAACAGACTCAAAATGATCGTATCCGCCATCAGTAACAGCGAGGAGCTTTTCGAACTGTTGGAGGGGTATCAAACTTTTTTATCGGAGCGAGAAGGTTTCATCGTATGGGAACATACCCCACAGCAAAATCTTACAGAATTGTATCGTGTGATTCATACCTATAAGGGACTTTTTGCCCAAAAAGATTTTATGACCACACTTCAAGGGTTGCATAAAGTGGAATCCAGACTCTCCTTATGGCTTAAAGATGAGACGATCTCGAATGAAACCATTCAAACCATGCTGAAAAAAATTGATTTTGAGCTATGGCTTAAAAAAGATACCGATATTTTGCGTGATACTCTGGGTGATGATTTTATGGATAGAAAAACGACGATTACGATCGATGAAGTGACCTATGAGACGCTTCAAAATAAAATTCTAGAATTAATCGACGCTCAACCGGAGGAGTGTCATGAGCTGCTGGAGCTGCTAGAGGTTATTAAAGGGTTGAAATATAAGCCGATAGGAGAGTATTTCGCTTCTTTGCCGAAATATGTCGAACTTCTTGGTGAACGTCTTGAAAAATCTCTTAATGTGATGGAGATAGAGGATAAAACGAATGTTTCCGTAGGGGAAGCGTTCCGAGGATTTGCTAAATCGTTGATTCATATTATCCGTAACAGTGTTGATCATGGGATTGAATCTCCTGAGGAGAGAGTGGAACGCGAAAAAGAGGAAGAGGGAAATATCTTTTTTGTTATTGCTGAGACAGAAGATGCCGTAATTGTGAAAATCAGCGATGACGGTCGTGGAATCGATAGAGAAAAACTAAAACAAAAAGCCCTTGATGGCGGGTTTAGAACATCCCAAGAACTTGAGGATGAGGAATCTGTGATTGAGTTGTTGTTTGAAGATTATCTTTCGACAAAAGAGGAGATCAATGATCTCTCCGGCAGAGGAATAGGGCTCGCATCGGTACGTTCGGAACTTTTGAAACTTGGGGGAAGCTATAAGGTGATATCGGAATTGGGAAGAGGGACCCGTTTTGAATTTACAATCCCTAAAAAATCATTACTCAAGGGCATTTGATGGAAAATATTGAGGTATTAAAAAAGGTTTTAATTGCCATTGTACACCAAGTAGAGGTATTTATGAGCGATGAGATGAAAATTGAAATCGAATTTGACGGTGAGTATCGATCGGTGGATAAAGTTGAATTAAAAAAATATACCACCACGATAGGGATTGGCGGAAGTCTAAACTTGTTATTCTATGCAACGTATAATGAACTGCTTCTTGATACTATGACCCGAAGACTCGCCTATGGAGAGATCAAGGAAGATGAATTTGTCGAATTACGCGACAGTGCGGCAGGAGAAATCGCCAATATGATTATGGGGCAATCTCTCAGCCATTTTCCCAATCAAGGACGGGGGGTGAGCATTACTCCCCCTGTAACAATCGAAGATGCCAAATCGATTGTCAAAACAAATGGTGCCGGCATAATCAGTGCGGTACTCTCAACCCCTTATGGAAACATCGAATTAAACGTTATCGGATCGGCTAAAGGAGAATGGAATGCTTAATATTTTGGTAGTCGATGATTCGTTAATTATGCGAAGAAATATTACAAAAATGATAGAATCCTTAGGGCATAGAGTCATTGGAGAAGCAAAAGACGGATTGGAGTCAATAACTCTATATTCGAAACTTAAGCCTGATTTGGTGACGATGGATATTACAATGCCGGAGATGGATGGAATAACAGCGGTTAAAGAGCTAAAAAAAATCGATAAAAATGCCAAAATCATTATGGTGACGTCTCACGGTCAGGAA
>NZ_MIBU01000100.1:0-11461 GCF_001830725.1 Sulfuricurvum sp. RIFOXYD12_FULL_44_77 | reverse complement strand
CGAACTATCTTTCCTTGTAATAATTTTTTGAAATGACAGTATTGAATTCCGTTGGGTCATACCAAAAACATCCGATACAACTACCTAGATATTCTTGACTTCCTACCCACTGTGATACGCTGTAGCCAAGCTTCTTTGCATCAAATCGTATATTTGTCTCTTTACATTGCTTACAATGCTCTCTTTTAGCAATATTTACATTCCTATGAAGTGGCTGAAAATCATTCATATTTTGTTGATCTGGCATTCCAAAATCATCTTTTCTACCGTCTTTGTGATCAATTTCAATAAAACTTCCACCTATTGCAAGAACTTTACAATATAACTTGGAGTAAAAATCACGTATTTCTTTTTTGATACTATTTGAAAATGTATTTTTTTTATATCCATGCAGTTGAACGCCAACTATACGACCACCCTTTTTTATTCTCTCAATATTGAACTTTTTACCAAGCGGACCGTCATCTCGACACCAGTCACCGCCATTGGTTGTCTTTAACCCATATTGTTCTAATATATCTGCCTCAACAAGCTTTGAAAAACCAGTATTATGGTCAAGCCCGCAAATTTCAATATATTGCCATGCCTTACTCTCTTTTTTATAGGGATTTGAACTGAGTTTGTCTGCGGAATTTATTTGCATACCAGCTCTTTCATCATAATCTGTTTTGGGAGAAAATTCCAGCAAAAGTAACTAGAACTAAAAGTAATTTTACTGTTGTCTCTGCCATCAGGACTACCGAATTTCATACGTTTATCAAACATTAAAAGCTGAAGGTCTTTTTCTTTAAATAACTGTTTCGGAGCAGAATCATTCAGCCAAGTATTCGCCATAATAAGAGCAAATGGTTTATTAAATGATAATGCCCTCTCAAAAAATTTACGCTTATTGGTAAATGGAGGATTACTTATAATAATGTCCCATTTATTGTTTGGTTCAAATACTAAAAAGTCTTCACCATGATCTATATGACTATATACAACTTTATTTGTTTTAGAAATTTGTTTGACAAATTCGCTTTCAGGTGTATCAAATGGGCACCATACTATTGCATTTTTAGGAATAAATTCAAGAATAGCTTCAACTGCGTAGTGGGGAGTATAACATTCATCATTTTTACCTCGACTGTATAGAACTTCTTTACTGTTTATTGCTGACTTGCTTGAATTGTTGACATCAATATTTTCTGTATTTTTCATGTTTATCCAATAGTTATGATTAAGAATTTCCTCATTACATTACAAAAGTATATTTATAAATAGGATGAACGGGAGATCAGCTCAAAATCGCCTTGGCTAACTCAAACTGATTGGCCGTCATAATGTGGATTTTCGGATGGAGCGCTTTTAGCTCTTCGAAAAGGTTTTTACTCAGCTCAAATCCGACGCGGTACTCTTCCTCTGGGCTGATGAGCGAAGCTGCTTCGAGGGCTTCTACCCATGTGTGAGGAACATAAATCCCCGGAACATTTTCATCCAAAAATCGGGCGGTACGGAGTTTCGTGATCGGAAAATAGCCCAAAACGAGGACACAATTAGCGTTGTTCTCACGGTTGGCTTCCTCCATCATATCGAGCAGTTTACGGGCATTTTCGAGATCGTAGACGGGTTGGGAGATGATGGCTATCGCACCATGTGCCACTTTTTTGGTCATTTTTTTCTGTAATGTTGCGGCACTTTTGGCATAGGCATCGATAACGGCGAAGGGGTAAATCTCCTGCACGGGGGCGAGGAGTTTTTGCTCTGCCATATCGGTTCCGCTATTGAGCGTCGTGATAATATCGAGGAGGAGTTTACTGTTCCCCTCAAATACCCCTTTGGCGTGCGGCTGATCGGAGTAGTGGGCGCTGTCACCCGTGAGGGCGAGGATGGCACGGACGTTGGATTCATTCGCTCCGAGGAGATCGGATTGCAAGGCGATACGGTTGCGGTCGCGCATACTCATCGTGGCCAGTGTCGGGAGTCCGAAACGATCTTGGAGTTTCATCGCGGCGAAGAGGGCATTGTATTTGAGTTTGGCGAGCGGATTGTCGGTGGTGCTGAAACCATCCACGAGTTTATCGAGACCCAATGCGGCGATTTTCTCAATTGTCGGGGCAAATTGTGCCGAGCGAGACGGGGTTGTCTCTAAAGTAATATAGGTGCTGTTGCGTAGTTTATCTATAAAGGTTTCGAACAAAAGGTGCCTTTGGATATAATTGCGTCATTATAACAAAATGTGGGACATCTATTTTGATAAAATTAGCGGTATTTGATTTTGATTCTACTCTTATGGATGGAGAGACGATTGACTTTTTTGCAGAAGCGCTCGGAATCGGTGAACAGGTAAGTGCGATCACCGAACGGGCGATGAATGGAGAACTCGATTTTTTTCAGAGTCTTCAAGAGAGAGTAGGACTTTTAAAAGGGCTGGAATTTGGTCTTGTCGAAGAGATTTGCCAAAATCTCCCTTATATGAACGGTGCGGTAGAGACGATTGCGGCACTCAAAGAACGCGGTATCAAAGTGGTTTGTTTCAGCGGTGGGTTTCGTACTGCGACTTCGTACGCGAAAGATATACTCGGATACGATGCCGATTTCTCAAACGTGTTGCACACCAAAGAGGGGAAACTCACGGGACTGGTCGGCGGCGATATGATGTTCGATTTTTCCAAAGGGGACATGTTGCAACGCCTGCAAGGGCTTTTCGGCATTAGTGAAGAGGAGACGATGGTGGTGGGTGATGGTGCGAACGATCGTTCGATGTTCGCCCACGCCGGAACCCGTGTTGCGTTTTGTGCCAAAGAGATCCTCAAAAAAGAGGCGAATGTCGTCATTGAGACGAAAGACCTCACCCAAATTATTACAAAGGTATTTTCATAATGTTAGAGAACTCATTATGGTTGCGTTACAACCCTACTAAAACGATCCGTGAAGTATTAGCACGTCTGTATGAGTGCAGTGCGGTAGAGATAGGAGATGATGAGCGCGCATTGTACGCATCCCTCAAACGTCACCTTACTAAAAAAGAGTTTCGGATGGTGATGATGAATGAAGCGGGACTCTCTCCTGAAGAGATCGGCTCAGAAGTAGGACTTAGCGGCGAGGAACTCACCAAAGCACAATATAAGGCGTATCGTAAAATTCGTCAAGACAAAATCCGATTGGAAGTTCGTGCAAGCAAAGTGAAAGAAGAGGCTGATCTGGAGATGGAAGCAGAATAAAGTGTGAGAGTTTGATACATTCTTGATAAAAAAAACCAAAAAACTATCACATTAACATTCAGTTAAAGCTCCATTTATCCTTTATCCGATATCATTAACGGGTATCAAGACACCTTCACTGTTTTTTCGAAAATGTTGAAGGTGTCTTAAATCACTAATTTCGAAGGAGAACGACATGAAAAAGTCAGCTTCATGCTTCCTTGCAGCGCTTGTAGCGTTCGGGATGATGAGTACAGCGGCATCTGCCGATGTAAAAAAAGGTCAAAAAGTTTATTTGAAAACCTGTAAAAATTGTCATGGTAGCGGTACTAAAGGTGCTGCTATGCATACACAAGACGAATGGGATGAACTTTTCGCTAACGGTGGTGCTAATATTATCAAAGCACACGCAAATGATAAATCAGCAGCCTATTTCAACGGTGAGGCATTTAAAAACCAATCACAAGATCTACGCGATTTCTTGTTTGAATACGGTTCTGATTCAGGCAACGTCCCTTCTTGCGGCTAAAGCCATAATACCCCTTCAGGGGTGTTACCTCTCGTGCTATAAATTTCCTCTTCCCTATACTTTTAATAATCCGCTTTGAATTCCTTTAAATACACAATTCAATTATTTCTTTAAACATATCATACCCCCATTAGGCTACAATAGAACCCGAATTAAAGGGATTAGTATGAAAATAGGAATATGTGGAATAAGCGGTTTTGTCGGAAGTGCACTGAAAGTTTTCTTTGAAAAAAGAGGGGATGAGGTATTTTCTTTAAGTATCCGAGCCGAGACACCGGTTGAGCTGATTGCTCAAAAGCTAAACGGATGCGATGTTCTCATTAATCTTGCCGGAGCCAATATCTTGGGACGTTGGACGAGCGAGTATAAAGAGCTATTGCGCCAAAGTCGTCTGGAGACGACGGATAAACTGGTGAATGCCCTTTCTCTCTGCGATCATCCTCCCCATACATTTTTAAATGCTTCTGCTGTCGGTATTTACGATGCCTATCATCAGCATGATGAGTTTTCTTCCCATTATGGGGATGATTTTTTAGCTACCTTGGTTCAGGATTGGGAATATTCGGCATCACATGCCCAGTCGGAACAAACCCGTGTCTGTATGATGCGTTTCGGAGTGGTTTACGCTCATGGAGGCGGTGCAATGTCTAAAATGATCCCTCCGTTTAAACTTGGCCTTGGTGGAAAAATGGGCGACGGCTTTCAAATGATTTCGTGGATACATTTGGAGGATTTGGTTCGCGCGGCCGCTTTTTTGATCGATCATAAAGAGATAAAAGGTGTTGTGAATTTTACGGCACCTGAGCCGATCAGCAACCTTCAGCAAACAAAAGCGATGGGGCGGATTTTACATCGTCCCACTTTTTTTGATCTCCCTGAGTGGGTTGTAAAACTTGCATTCGGCGAAGGTTCCATCGTAATGCTGGAATCCAAAGAGGTGTATCCCCGTATTTTGCAGGACGCAGGGTTTGCGTTTCGCTACCCTACATTTGACAGTGCGATGGAAGAAATTGCTCGCGCGCAAGGATAAGGAGCTCTTCATCGAGACGGTAAGGGTGCAATGCCACTTCGTCAATCGTTTTAAAGTTGAAATGGCTTTTGTTGTAGCAGATAACCGAATGACTTTTTCCCTCCAAGAGGGCATCAATCGCATAGGTAACAAATTTATAGGCCATAAGCCGATCATAAACACTCGGATTTCCTCCCCGTTGGATATGCCCCAAGACAGAGACACGGGACTCAAATCCGAGCTCCTTTTCAAACCATTGAGCCACTTCTTTGCTATCCAGAGCTTCTGAGACGACGGCGATAAAATAGTCCCGACCTTTTGCTACTTGCGATTTAAAACATCCGCTATATTCATGGATATCGATCGGAATTTCGGGGATAAGGCACATCTCCGCCCCTGAGGTGATGGCAGAGATAAGGGTCAGATAACCGCAGTCTCGCCCCATTGTCTCAATGACAAATGCTCTATGAAAGGAGGATGCGGTATCACGGATCTGATCGATGGCATCTTTGATCACCCCAAGCGCGGTATCGACCCCCAGACAATAATCGGTACCGTTGATATCGTTATCGATCGTTGAGGGGATTCCGCAAAATGCGATACCGCTCTCATGGTAAAACCGCTCCATCCCCCGAAAGCTCCCGTCTCCCCCTAATACGATCAGTTTGTCAATGCCGTGAGATCGGAGATTTTCGGCGGCAATGGCACGGTATGCGGGCTCTTTGAAGCGCAGTGAACGGGCTGAGCCGATTTTTGTCCCCCCACGGGTGATAATCCCCGCGACATCATGATAATCGGCAGGGGTGATGAGGTTATCGATCAGCCCCTCATAGCCGTTACGGACAAAATGGGGGTGTAACCCTTTTGCAAATGCGTACTCAACAAAACGTTTGAGAGCGGGATTCATCCCTGAGACATCTCCTCCAGAGCAGAGGATAGCTATTTTTTGGTTCATTTTGTCTCCTTAATGAGGGTATTTAACCATTGAATGACTTGACGATTGAGTTCAAGGGTTGATTTTTTGAGTGCCTCGACCCCTCCTTGTGCATCCATAGACGACGAGGGAGAGCTGATCATAAAACGTTTCGACGCAAGAGGACGTTTAGTGCGCGCATCGATGAGACGGTAGGTAATATCGATATATCCCTCACTTGCCTCTTTTGAAAATCGGTGGTAAAAGGCATTTAAATCCGATTCGAGCACCCAATCGGCTTGAGCAGAGGAGGTAGCGGGAGAGAGCGATGCAAATAGATTCTCCTCATTCAGTGATGAAAGGAGTGCGCGTTGTATTAATACGGAAGGGGTGTCGCTCCACCTGCTGTAGAGATACGGGGCACTCTCACCGTTTTCATAAAGATAGATAATGTTTTTTGTCGAGAGGGAAGCCAAGGATTTTACGGAAGAAACGGTGAGGCTTTTAGAAGATTTTGGAGCATTTTTCTTCACGAATATCGGGGGGGAGAGGAGTGTGTACTCATTGACGGACGGTGCTTTGCTAGAGCATCCTAGCACCATAAAAGCAGTTATGCAATAAAGGATATATGCTCGCATGTATTACTCTCCTGGCCCTGGTTTAGGGGTTGATTTTTTGAACAGTAAATCGGAAGGGCTCTCTCTGAGAGAGCGCAACGTCATCTCCATTTCATTTGTGAGAGAGCGAGTTTGCTCCAGTAGGGTGGTGAGTTCACTGCTAGCCGGAGCAATATCATAATCACCTCGATCGACGTTGGCTTCTAGCTTTTTGATCAGGGTATGGCTCTCTTTTGAGGTTGCTTCAAGGGATTCGAGGGTTTTTGCTATTTTAGTTTGTACGAGTGTATTGAAATTACCCGAAGCGGTTTTGACACTGATAGCGGCATCCCCCATAGCTTGTAGTGATTTGGAAGCATTGTGCTCCAGTGTACTGCTTTGTGCCAACAAGGCTTTGATCTCCCCTTGATAACCGTCTATCTGAGCGGTTAAAGAACGCAAATGTTCTAGCGATTGAGCCACATTTTCAACATTTTTATCGCTGAAAAGGCGATCGGCTCGATCAAGTGTTAGGGAGAGTTTGGAGGCAACGTCGCTGAGCGATTCATCCAGACGTGTAATTAAAGAGGGGCTGGAGGGGATAGTCGGTATGGTGCCATTTCCGTTGGAGAGGAGCGGTGCATGTCGGGAACCGCCGGCTATTTCGATAAAGGCTAGCCCCGTGATACCGTAAAATTTGAGTAGTGCATTGGAATCGGTTTTGATCGGGGTCTCTTTTTTGATTTTTAGAGTTAACTCGACCTCTTCGCTGTTGTGGGGGTTGATCCGGATCGATTCAACTTTGCCGACGTCAACACCATGAAATTTAACGGCCGCTTCAGGGGCGAGTCCCGAGACCGATTCGGTAATAAAAACCTTATAACGGCTGTACAATCGCTCATCTTGATTGTATTTTCCCAGCCAAAAAGCAAAGGCGACGAGGGCGACGGTAAAGAGGACAATGAAGACACCCATAGCGGTATAGTTAACACGTGATTCCATACGATCCCTTTTGAAAAAAATAATCGACAATCGGATGTTCGATTGCTAGAACCTCTTCAAGGCTCCCCTCTGCAATCGCTTTTTTTTCTCCCAATAATGTAAATCGATCCACAATATGATGAATTGTATCCAAATCATGAGTTACCATAATGATAGTAAGTCCTAAAAGATCACGCAATTGTTGAATTAGTGTATCAAATTGACGTGAGCTTAGGGGATCTAGTCCGGAGGTCGGTTCATCCAAAAAAAGGAGTTTAGGATCAAGGGCGAGGGCGCGAGCGAGAGCCGCCCGCTTAATCATCCCGCCGCTGAGCTGTGAGGGGTAGAGATATTTTGCATGGGGCGGAAGTCCCACAAGGTTGATTTTGAGCCGGATTAACTCATCGACGAGTTTGGGTGAGAGATCGGTGTATTCGTTGTAGAGGAGTGCGATATTCTCTCCGACGGTGAGCGAGGAGTAAAGGGCACCCGATTGAAACAGTACTCCCCAAGAGCGGCGTAATCCGGCTGCTTCAAGAGGTGTGAGTGTGGAGAGATCGTGTCCCAGCACATGGATGGTGCCGCTTTGAGGGCGCTCCAAGAGGATCATCTCCCGCATCAGGGTTGATTTACCCGATCCGCTTCCCCCTAGCAAGGCGTAGATTTCATTTTCTCGTACCGTGCAGCTGATATGGTCGTGAATCAGATTCTCTCCAAATGCAGTGACGACATTACGAACGTCAATGATAGTATGATTCACAGTGCTAGCTCCGTTAAAAGGATTGAGAAGAGAGCGTCACATGCGATGACTAAAAAAATAGCGTTCACGACACTTTTGGTGGTGTAACGTCCGATACTCTCCGTATTCATAGAGACTTGAAATCCGCGGTAGGTACTCACAAAGGCGATCAAAAAGGCGAAAAACGGCCCTTTTATGATACCGATAAGGTAGTGTTTGAGTGCCAGAGCCCCCTGAAGACGGTGGATAAACTCGGTGAAACTCAAATGCGAATGTGTCTGCGCAATAACCATCCCTCCGAAAATTCCCACCATATCGGCGAAAAAAATCAACAGAGGCATTATGATCATTAACGCCAAAACCCTTGGCCACACCAAAAAGATAAAAGGGTCAAATCCCATCGTTTTCATCGCATCGATCTCTTGGGTCATTTTCATCGCACCGATTTGGGCTGTAAATGCCGAACCGCTTCGTCCTGCGACTACAATAGCGGTAATTAAAGGGGCGAGTTCACGGGTAAGAGAGATCCCGATCATATCGACGATAAAGATATCGGCACCGAATTTTTGAAGCTGGACGACACTTTGATAGGCTACGACGACTCCGATCAAAAATGCACTGATGGCGATAATGGGGAGGGCTCGTGCTCCCGTCTCCACAATATGGGCTCCGATCGAGCGATAACGGATGAGACTTGGATGTTTGAGGGTATAAAACAATAAAATAAACGCTTCACCTAAAAAAGATAAAAAATTTCCGATCCCTAAAAGACTCCGATGTGTTTCTCTTCCCAGCTGATAGAGCCAAGAGGGAGAGAGGGGGGCTGGAGCCTCTGGAATGGGGTTTGAATAGAGGAGGCGGTAAAGATGGGAGTGCTCTTGTTGTTCCCCGATCGTTTCACAGGTGCATCCCTGCTCTTTAAACTTACGGTTCGTGAGCTGCCACAGCGCAACTCCCGAGGAATCGATAGAGGATATTCCGCTCAAATCCCAAAGGACATAAGTATGAGGTTGAAGTGTTTCGAGTTGATGCGTCACAGAAAAGAGATGCTCAATACTCCAAGCACCACTGCATTTAATCAGGGTACGAGAAGGTTCCTCTATGATAATAAGGGATGCGGGTATTGCACTTTGCATCGTTTATTATAACGCATTCTATAAAATCTTAATCCACGTTTTTAGTGATATTTTCACAATTTAATGGATTGATTTCACTGTGTTATGCAGGTGGCATAGTGTTTGCTTCATAGGATCACTACAAACATTTTTTCAAGGATTCAAGTATGGTAAAACATTTATGCGCATTTCTTTTAGGCTTTTCTCTCACCCTTAACGCTCAGATCGATAAAAACGAGCTGGGTAAACTCGAAGTCGAAGCACTGCTCGTCAAAGATATGACCTCTAAACAGATCCTTTATTCGAAAGAACCGCTCAAAGAGGTTCAACCCGCCAGTCTCACCAAAGTGATGACGGTTATGTTAGCGATTGAACACGGCAGCCTTAAAAAACCGATTATGATTACACGGGAAATGACCAAAGTAGAACCGACGATAGCGGGATATAGACGGGGCGATGTCATCCTAATGGAAGATTTGATCAAAGCGGCGATGATCAAATCGGATAATGATGCGGCTAAAGCGATCGCGATTACGGTGGGGGGGAACGAAAAACGATTTATTGAGATGATGAACGCTAAAGCTAGAGCGATCGGAATGAACCACACGTCGTTTAGCAATCCATGCGGATACGATACCAAAGGGCATTACTCCACCCCAAAAGACCTTATGAAAATGGCCGAGTATGCGATAAAAAACCGCAAGTTTAATGAAATCAGCAAAATGAACGAACACCGATATCGTGCACTTAATAAAAACCGCGAATTTTACGCCTACACTCATAACCGTCTTTTGAACCGCTATCAATATGCCGTCGGAATCAAGACGGGTTACACCGCTAAAGCGGGACCATGTTTGATCGCACGGGCAAAGAAAGACGGAAAAGATTGTGTGATTGTCATGATGAACGCCAAAGGGGATCGCTGGAAGACGGCAAAGAATATCTTTGAGCAGGTTTTAGAGAGTTAAATACGTTTCTAAAAATTCTGTGTAAATTTTTGTTTTTTCTTCACGCGTCATTGCCGCATGTGCGGGTGAGGTGGAGGGGAGCAACACTTTCTCTACTTTCAAATCTTTAAAAACTTTCATAAACAGATCATGGCTTTTCTTCCCCGTAAAGGCGAGAACTTGAATATTGGGATACTCTTCTAATAGTTTTTCAAAATCATTAGGGATGCAGTTTTTCAGATTCGTATCGCTCGAATTACTCCGCTCACATGAACCGATCACATCCCATAATCCGATCTTCTTTTCGAGGCAAAATGCTTTTTTCGCCTCATTGGTTTCCAAATGGACATCAAAAATTGTTTCGAGGATGGGCCAAAACGCGTTACGGGGATGGGCGTAGTAAAAGGCTTGCTCAAATGAGGCGATGCTGGGGAAACTGCCGAGAAAAAGAATACGGGTATGCTCATCAAGTATGGGTGAAAAAGGGTGACTATAGGGTTTCATAGAAGAATTTTATCTCAATTTACCTTCCCCTAAACCACCTTTTGTTACAATTCCACCATTAATTTATGGGCATACGACCCAATCAAAGGAACTGCATGAAGCGTGCATTGCTCAGTGTCAGCGATAAAAGCAACATCGTTGAATTTGCCAAATCCCTAATCGGTTTGGAGTATCAAATCATCTCTACGGGCGGAACGTACAAAATGCTCAAAGATGCGGGTGTAAGCGCCATCGAAATCGATGAGGTGACCAAATTCCCTGAGTGTTTCGAGGGGCGTGTTAAAACCCTTAATCCGTACATCCACGGTGGAATTTTACACCGACGTGACAAACAATCCCACCTCGATCAAGCGGTAGAACTTGGTGTCGAGGCGATCGATTTGGTGTGTGTAAATCTCTATCCGTTCAAAGCGACGATTGAGAAAACCGACGATTTTGAAGAGATCATTGAAAATATTGACATCGGCGGTCCTGCAATGGTGCGCTCTGCGGCGAAAAACTTCGACAGTGTTATCATTCTTACCGACCCATCGGATTATTCACTTGTTCTTAATGCGATTGCAGAGGGTGAAAACACGGTTGAGTTCCGCCGTGATTTGATGATCAAAGCGTATGAGCACACTGCGGCGTATGATTCGATGATCGCAAACTATATGAACAAACGTTTCAACAACGGCATGGGCTCTAAACAGTTCATTGTCGGGAACAAAGTGATGGATACCCGTTACGGTGAAAACCCTCATCAAAAAGGCGGTTTGTACGAGTTCGATACGTTCTTCAGTAAAAACTTCAAAACCCTCAAAGGGGAAGCAAGCTTTAATAACCTTACCGACATCAGCGGCGCGGTGAAAATTGCGGCGGCGTTCGGGGATGAAAATGCGATCTGTATCGTCAAACACGGTAATCCGTGCGGCTTTGCGATCCGTGAAAACCTCCTCGATGCGTA
>NZ_MIBU01000099.1:0-2382 GCF_001830725.1 Sulfuricurvum sp. RIFOXYD12_FULL_44_77 | reverse complement strand
ATTGCAAAACTCTTTACATATTAAAATTACGCGATTATATCCAAATTCAAATTATCCCATCCTAATGTCCCCAAAGAAGCAAGCTTTAAACTATAATAAATTACAATAACACCATCACAAAATAATCACGTTTTAGGATTCAATGCAAACAATTTTCCCTCTCAATGATGTTTTAAATTACCTCCCCGATGGTATTATTATGGTGGATGAGAGGGGGGTAATCCTCTTTGCCAACAACGCTTTTTCTGACATGGTAGGGTATGAGGGGACGATTTTAGTGGGGCTGAATATGCTCACCCTTTTAGCGGATGTTGATGTCTTTTCCGAATGTATCACCAAAGTGATGAATGAGGGAAAATCACTTGATGCCGATACCGATTTTCTCCATCGTGACGGGAGTATCGTACAGGCGATCAAAAGTGTACGCATGATCCGCCAAAACGACACTGTCCATTTCTTTGTCAACGTCCGGAATCTCACCGATGTAAACCGTCTCAATAAAGAACTCCGTATCTCAAAAGAGTTGATCGAACAACAAGCCAATGAACTCTCCGTAGTACTAAACTCCAAAAATCAGGAGGTAGAAGAGGTTCTCGGCAGTATTGATGAAGTGATCTGGTATATCGACAATGAGACCCTCTCCCTCCGTTATGTCAATACTGCCGTCGAAACTATTTTTGGTTTTTCTAAAGAGGCTTTTTTATCCGATGCGACACTTTGGCAGCAACAAATTCATCCCGAAGACCGAGCTTTGGTTCAAATGTTTTTTGAAACACTTATGCCCGGCCAATCTCAGGCGATTCGATTCCGGATTCTAACCCAAAGCGGAGAGACTCGATGGCTCAACAGCCGTATCCATAACCATCCGAAGCTTCACCTCTTTATCGGGATTACCAGTGATATCACCGGTTCTAAAGCGCAAAGTGAAGAGATCGCTTTTTTGGCCTATCACGATCCCCTCACCCACCTCCCCAACAGAGCGAAACTCAAACTGCAGCTAGAGAGCCGTTTTGAACATGCTCCCAACTCCCCTTTTGCGTTGATGTTTTTGGATTTAGACAATTTTAAAAACATCAACGATACGATGGGACATAAAGTGGGTGACAAAATTCTCATTGAAGTGAGTCGTCGGATTCGTGAAACAGTAGGGAAATACGATTTTTTCGCCCGTTTCGGAGGAGATGAATTTGTTATTTTGCTCCAAGATGCCGACACAACCAGTATTGATCTCACCGCCAATCGGCTGATTCAAGCGTTCAAAGAACCTTGCCGTTTAAATGAGAGCGATTTTTTCCTCTCCGCTTCCATCGGAATCGTCCTCTATCCCGATGATGCCCTCAACGGCGAAGATTTAATCAAACATGCCGATACCGCGATGTATGAAGCAAAAAACAAAGGGAAGAACCGGTTTGCGTATTATCATACGTCGATGCAACGGGCCCTTCATAATTTTTTACATATCGAATCATTAATACGAGAAGGGCTATCCGAGGATCTTTTCGAACTCTATTTTCAACCGCTGATCGACTCAAAAACGCTTCGAATGGAAGGGTATGAAGCCCTTTTGAGACTTCCTCATCCGCAAGAGGGGTTTATACCGCCGGATGTTTTTATCCCCATCGCCGAAACCAATGGCGATATTCACCTCATCAGCAAAAAAGTCCTTTCACAGGCGTGTGATTTTATCGATACCGTTCGCACTTTACGGGATGAGCCGTTTTTTGTGGCGATCAACGTTTCGGCAAAACAGCTTCATCAACCTAAATTTGCCCAAGAGTTACTCGAATACTTAGCACAGCGCTCTATCCCCGCTTCTTTTCTAAAAGTTGAGGTGACCGAAAGTGCTGTTATGGAAAATATCGCTGTCGTCAGTCGTCAGCTTCTGGAACTTAAAGCAGGCGGAATACGAATTTCCTTAGATGATTTCGGCACCGGATATTCCTCGTTCGCCTACTTGGCACAACTCCCGATTGATACCCTTAAAATTGACAAATCATTTATTCTGGCTCTCTTTACGGAACATTCGAATCGTCACATCGTTGAATCGATATCGAATCTCGCCCATGCGTTGGGGATGAACGTCACCGCAGAGGGGGTAGAAGAGGTTCAACACTATGATTTTTTAATTGAAAATCAAATCGATACACTCCAAGGATATCACCTCTGCCGCCCTCTTCCGATGGATCAAATTATTCAAAAACTTCACGATAAGGACCCCTACTTTACACCTGCTCCCTCCTTAGGCTATACTATCTAATGAATTGCCCTCTCAGGAGGTAGCATTATCCCCATTCGTAGGAGATGTTTATGGTCGAATCCGAACTTTATCCGTTACTGTCACAATCGGGGTTTAATGTTCCCCCCTTCCGCCGTTTTGCTCTG
>NZ_MIBU01000098.1:0-1700 GCF_001830725.1 Sulfuricurvum sp. RIFOXYD12_FULL_44_77 | reverse complement strand
AATCAAAATGTTCTTTAAGATACGCATCCACCGCTTTTTGCCCATTATCTACCGTTACCACACGGAAGTGCTCTTGAAGTAGTATGGTTTCAAGAAGTTTAAGGTTAATAAGATTATCTTCGGCAACCAATATCTTGACATTTTCCGCTTTAGGGGCACTTTGTACTTCATGTGAGCGTGAAATATACTCTTTTGGCATCGTATTCCAAATGACGGCCAACGTTTTATGCAATGAACTCGGTAAAATCGGCAATGTCACAATAGAGGCAACCGAATCGATCAGTGCATCGGCTTTCTCACCGTAATCTAGCTTCATTATCGGAACCATTTGAAGCATTGGATAGGTCGATTGCAGTGCATCTATCTGTACTTTGGAGATATGCTCTACATCTAAAAAGAGGACATCACTTTCATGTAATGTTGCATTAACCAAATCATGAATTACTTTCGTCTGTACTTGAAAAAGTTCTAGATATTTATAGAGCAAAGCTCCTTGCGCACTCAATTGGTGTGCTTGCGTATAGATAGTGGCACGAGTCCCATCGATAAAATCAAAAGAGCCATCTTCATTCACCTGATGGGTGATTCGAAAAGAGAATCGCGACCCTTTTCCGCTTTGCGATGCAAGCATCAAATGGGAATTCATCATATCCACATATTTATGACTCAAACTGAGTCCGATTCCAAGACCGTCTTTCCCTTTTCGCTGATTCTCCCATGCGGAAGCGAAAGGGCGAAGAAGCGTTTTAATACGTTCATTGTCGATTCCGATGCCGGTATCACTAACCGCATATTCCACTTCAACAAAATGATCTTCTTCTCTAACAATCAGAATTTCAACAAGGACGCTCCCTCCCTCATCGGTAAATTTAATACCGTTTTGGATGAGATTACGCATAATGGCTAGAATTTTGTCCTGATCCCCTATCATTGTTTTAGGCAAATGGGGATCGATTAAGAACATGAGCCCAATCTCTTTGGAGAGGGCGAGATCACTAAACTGCATGGAAAAATTTTCATACACTTCCAGAGGATTAAAGAGTGCCAAATTGGTATGAATGCTGCCACTTTCGACTTGCATAAGTTCCAAAAGATTTTCAATATTTCGCATCATTGACTGCGCACTGCGGCTCGTCATTTGTACATATTCTTGCTGCCATGAACTCAGAGGGGAGCTTTTAAGCAAATCGGTAAATCCGATAATAGCATTCATGGGTGTACGGAATTCATGAGAGATATTGGTTAAAAACTTCTTTTTAAAATGTTCAAAATAGCGTTCAGCCGCACGTGCACGCTCGATAATCGAAACATCTCTAAAGACGACTCCGACTATGGGCTGATTATCTACAATAAATACTTCTGATTTAACCGCCACGTCGTAATCAGCCGCCTCGGAATGAATTTTTCCCCGATACTCTCCCGATTTTGAAAGAAGATACGGCAAATCCACCCCTTGTGGATCAAACCAAACATTAAGAGGAGCAATATCGCCTAAGTTTTCGATATTTAAAAGCTCTATCATCGCACCATTGCAACCGGCAATATCTCCGGCTAAATCGGTATAAATCATAGGATCAGAGTGCAAATGGGCGCATGAAGTAATCACCTCTAACACAGAGGCATATTTTTCTTCAAAACTTTTAGTGTAAAACATTTGTCCCCCTATACTTTGACATGTAAGTATTTTTGAAGTACGTATT
>NZ_MIBU01000097.1:0-8040 GCF_001830725.1 Sulfuricurvum sp. RIFOXYD12_FULL_44_77 | reverse complement strand
CCGAGCCCTCAGAGGTCTATCATGAGTATCAAATACTCACAAAAAGTCGTTTATGCGATCAAAGCACACAGGAGTATGAGACCCTCTCTTATCAGTGGGGAGGGGAACGGCTGTATCCGAATGAAGTGTTTGCAACCGCTTCACACAAAGCACAATTTCATCCGATTGTCTCTTCCGCTCTAGAGTTAAACGAAGATGAATTCGTTCTCCTTACCGGACGGACAAAAAAACAGTGGCATACTATGACCCGTACCGGTGAGATCGCAGAACTGCTCAAAGATGAAGAAGAGGCATATATATTGATAAATGAATCTGAGGCAAATGAAAAAGCGCTTAAAGAGGGAGATATTGCCGTAATATCGAATGATCTCGGATCCTTGGAACTACCCATCCGTTTTGGAATCTTGGCACCCTATCACCTCTTTTCTCCGTTCGGGTATTCGAAAGCTCCGATTAACACCCTCGTACCGACACAAAACGATCCGCTCTCTTTTCAAAGCGCTCTGAAATCGGCACGTGTTCAGATTCGTCCCCTTTAAAGAGAAAAAATTACTGCTGTTAAACTCCTATCCGCTATAATTTGTGTTATGAATACTTTCCATATCGATCCGCCCCCTACTCTCCCGACCCGACAATGCCGCTTTATCGCACGGCTATTAGGATGGATCTTAAGCTACGGAAATTATGGTATTGCCTTGATAATAGGATGGCAAAGTGATTGGTTTATCGCTATCGGGGTATTGTTATTGGGGTATATAGTATTTGGGATCATCCGAAGTAAGCTTCGTAACGATTCGATCCCGCTCGCGCAGAGGGAAACCCCCTACAATGATTACGCGATTGCGACATGGTATCTTTCACATAATCATTGTTTTTAAGAGGTGGCGTTCACAATCAGTCGCGATTGTGATTTTTATGATGCCCTTTATGCTTTCCATTATCGCGATGTTCACGATCTCGATCTACATAGACCACTTTCTCTCGTGTAATCACTTGTGTTGTAGAACGAGTTGTCTCTTTGCTTCCGACAGCAGCACCCAATGCACCACCGACTCCTCCGCCGATAATCGCACCGTTTTTACCGCCCGTTGCTGAACCGACTGCAGAACCGACTCCCGCACCAACCATACTACCGACTACCGCTCCTCCATCTATCTCGCCGGCATTTACCGACACTGCCAACATAAGCGATAAAATCAAAGTTGATTTTGTTTTCATAATAGTGTTCTCCTCTTTTGTATTCATGCAATTTTACCCATAAAACGGTCACACAACAGTCATAAGAATGTTAATCAAGTTAAATGAAGCGATAATCCCCCTAAGCTCCCATCCGCTATAATTCGGATCAGTATCTTCGTTTCAAGGAATTAACGTTTATGGCATTAGTCGATCTCCTCGGTGTCAGCAAACACTACGAAGCCCAAAAAATTTTAGAGAACATCAACTTCCATATCGACGAAGGTGAGCGTATCGTTATTGTCGGCAAAAACGGCAGCGGTAAATCAACGCTGATGAAAATCGTCCATGGTTCTCTTGATACCGACGGCGGTGAGCGGATCAACCGTCAAGGGATCGAGATAAAAATGCTCTCCCAAGTGCCGAAGTTCGATCCCTCTCATAATGTCCGTGAAGCGATCGAAGCAGGGTTAGGAGAGCTCAAATCGGCAAAGGTACGTTTTGATGAGATTTCGGCCCTCCTTGCTGAAGAATTTGATAACGCCTCGCTCCTTGAGGAACAATCCCATTTAACCAATTTTCTCGATCACCACAATGCATGGAACCTCGATGATAAGATCGAGCGGGTCATGCACCATTTTATGCTCAAAGAGTACGAAAACAAAAAGGTCGATCTCCTCAGCGGAGGGGAACAGCGACGTGTCGCCCTCGCATCGCTGCTTCTCCAAAAACCCGACATACTGCTGCTCGACGAGCCAACCAACCACCTCGACGTCTACATGGTCGAATTTCTCGAAGAGCTGATCCTCAAAGAGAAATTTACCCTCCTCTTTATCTCGCATGACCGTTATTTCATCGATCAAATCGCAACCAAAACGATAGAAGTCGAAGATTGTGCTCTGCGTGAATTCAACGGCGGCTACAGCAACTATCTGGAGCAAAAGCAAGAGCTTCTTCGCACCATGGCACAGCAGCACGACAACCTCCTCAAACTCCTCAAAAGTGAAAACGAATGGCTCCGCAGAGGGGTAAAAGCACGTTTAAAACGGAATGAAGGGCGAAAACAGCGGGTATTGCAGCTACGCGAAGATGCCAAAAACAACCCGTCCAAAATCCGCAAAATGAAACTGGAATTGGAGCGGGAAGCAAAACACTTTAACCGAGGTGAAGGGATCAACCGCCAAAAGATGCTGTTTGAGATCGAACATCTGGGGCTAAAGCTCGGTGATAAAACACTTATCAAAGATTTCTCGACCCGTATTTTGCAAAAAGACGTTATCGCCGTCGTCGGACCTAACGGAAGCGGTAAATCGACACTGCTTAAAGCCCTTCTAGGACGTCTTAAACCGACAAACGGCATCATCAAGATGGGAGATCTCACCATCGGCTATTTCGATCAGCACCGTGAGATGCTGGATGATAATCTCAACCTCATCGAAACGTTCTGCCCTCACGGCGGAGATCGTGTCGATGCGCAAGGGCAAGACTACCATGTCTACGGCTATCTCAAAAATTTTCTCTTTCCGCGAGAGTTTCTCGATAAAAAAGTAGGAGTCCTCAGCGGCGGAGAAAAAAACCGTGTCGCTCTCGCCCTCCTCTTTACCAAAAAGGTCGATTGTCTCATCCTCGATGAACCTACGAATGATCTCGACATCCCTACCATCAATATCCTCGAAGAGAAGCTCCAAAACTTCCCAGGTGCGGTTATCCTCGTCAGCCATGATAGATATTTCGTTGATAAGATTGCCAAAAAGCTCTTTATCTTTAAAGGTGACGGCACTATCGAAGAGAGCTACAAGCCTTACAGCGAATATCTCGAAGATGAAAAAGAGCTCAGTGAAATGGATGCGATGGAGGCCGAATTTGCCAAATCCGCAACCACCACGACAGTAGTGCAGAACGAAAAACCGAAAGTATTCAAACTCACCTTCAACGAACAGCGTGCACTTGAAAAACTACCCGCTGAAATCGAGACGCTCGAAGCCAAGATTGATGAGCTGAACGCCTCTCTCGCCGATCCGAAAAAATACGAAAAAATAGGGATTAGTATTTTGGCAGAAGAGTTGGAAAAAACGAAAGCTCTCTATGAAGAAAAAGTGGATGAGCTTTTAACGATTGAAGAGAAAGCGGAAGAGATCGAAGCGCTCAAAAAGGAGGCTTAACGCCCCCCTTTGCCTCCACCCATTCCACCGCCCATTCCACCGCCCATGCCTGAGCCCATACCGCCCCCTTGCATCATCCCCTGGCCTGAACCTTGGTTTTTCATTTTCGGAGTACGGTTTTCCGGTTTATTCATAAATTTCTCATGCTGTTCTTTGCTCATCGATTGCTGACGGTTCATAAGCTCGTTATGAAGTGCTTCACGCTCTTGCTGAGATGTCATGGTTCCCCGTTTTTCGAGAAGCTCATCGGTCTTCATCTCTTTAAAACGGTTTTGAATCTCTTGTTGAGCCTCTACACGCTCTTGATTCATAACCGGCATCTCTGCAGATACAATAGTAGAGAGTAAAGCCGTAGCCGATACGATCATAAGTAACATTTTCATCGGAAACTCCTTTGAGTAGTTTTGATTATTCTAATACCATTTTGTTAATAGAATGTTAAGTCTATCTGTAATAATTGTATTCATCCCAAAAGTTTAAGCTATCCGTTTCGGAAAAGTTAACCGAAAACATGCCCCTGCTTCGTTTTGAATCAATTCAACCGATCCTCCCAACTGTTCTGTGAGGATTTTACGGGCAAAATAGAGCCCGTATCCATGACCGGCTTCATTCTTAGTACTTACACCCGCTTCAAAAATCTTTCTTGCCTGTTCATGTGTCATCCCATCCCCGTTGTCATAGATATCGACACTTACCTTTTCCCCGTCTTCCCACCCGCTGAGTGTGATTTTTTTATCGATCCGATCCGCTTTTTCAAGAGCTTCAATCGCATTTTCGATAAATACCGAAAAAAGGTGAAGCAACCGACTGCTCGGTACCTTCGTATCGATGGTCATCTCTGCAGAAATATCAATCTCCAAAGTGATATTGGCGGCATTTAAATGAGGTTCCAAAAGACGTTTAACCTCCTCAACAGAGATTTTTACTTTTACCACGCCTGCTTTATCACTGTGAAAGTGATATAAACTCTCCAAACTATGGGAAAGATGTTCTAGAATCTCTTCACTGCGTCCCAGCTCATCATCGATATACCCACACGATTGTTCCGCCAATCTGCGCCGTATCCGAAGTAAATAGGTAGAAAGAGTGTGCAATGGACGTCGCCACTGATGGGCGACAAAAGCGACCATCTCTCCAAGCTGCGCCATACGTGCTTGTTCGATGAACAATTTATCCTGCAAAGCTTTCTCATCTTCAAACTTTTTACGTTCTGTAATATCAGTGCCGGAAACCACTACACCGATGATATTTCTCTCATCATCATAGACAGGATGGTATCGCACTAGTAAATAGGCTCTATTCCCCTCATTAAAATCGAACCACGATTCATAGGAAACATCTCCACCCAAAAATGCCTGATCAAGATAAGGTTTGATGATATTTTGAAAAAATTCCGTCCCCGCTATTGATTCAACATGATGTCCTACAATCTCTCCATAAGAGCGATTAAATGCTTTTACATACGCTTGATTAACAGCACGATAGATATAATTCAGATCAACAAAAGAGAGCATATTGTCCGTTTGATCGACGAGATTAAAGAGATGCGCTTTAGAGGTATATTCAGTAAATTGGTTCATGAGAGACGATATCCTAATTTCGGAGTCGATTGAATATTGAGACCGACTACTTTTTTGCGTAGATTACTCACCACTATTTTAAGGGCATTTCGACTTATCTCCTGCGAACCGTAGAGTGTATACTCTATCTCTTCATAACTAACAATCTTTCCCCGATATTTGAGTAAAAGCTCCATCAAAGAAATCTCCAAATGAGACAATCGCAACATTTCTCTATTTTGGAAAATAGCTTTACTCTGAAAGTCATAATACATATTTTCACAAATATCAATATTCTTTAAAATTTTATCTTTTGTGTTTTGTTCTAGTATTTGAAACAATGTATTTAATTTATTCATAGTAATCGGTTTAAGTAGATACTCCTCAAGCTTCAAGGGGATAGCATTAAGTAGATAATGTTGATGCGAATAGGAACTTAAGATGACAATCGGGATATTCGTATTATTCGTACGAATTCGCCGTATTAACTCCAAACCATCCATCTTAGGCATTTCAATATCCGTCAAAATAATATCCGGATTTCTCTCCTGATACATTTTCCACCCTTCCATCCCATCATACGCACTGAACACTTTGGCAAACTTAGATTCTAACAAATAAGATAGGTTATCGTTACTTTCAATATCATCTTCAACTATTAATATTGTTTTATCACTATTTCTAATATACATGATTCTCTTTGTGAATAATTTTTCCTTATTTTAACCCAAACTAAGTTTAACGAAACCTTTTACAAACCACTATCCATTAATATTGTAGGCAAACTGATATTGAAGGGATTGAATGCAAGAATTGACTTTCGGTGAGCACGATATTATCGTCTCCAAAACTGACACCCAAGGAAAAGTAACCTACGGCAACGAACTTTTTTTACAATTAGCAGGCTACCAAGAACATGAAATTATCGGTGCACCGCACAATATTGTCCGACATCCCGATATGCCGAAACTAATTTTTAAACACTTATGGGAAACAATCCGATCGGGTCGTGAGGTAAATGCCTACGTTATCAACCAAGCCAAAAACGGTGACTACTACTGGGTATATGCAAATGTCACCCCTTCCTTGGACAAAAACGGCAGAGTGGCAGGATATTACTCCGTCCGCCGAAAACCCTCCCAAAAAGCACTAGCACAAGTCAAACCGCTCTATCAGCGTCTCGTCAATGCAGAACGCTCAGGAGGAGTCGTACAATCACAAAAGATACTGGATGAATTACTAAAAAATTATGGAGGCCGCTATGACAAATTCATCTTATCTCTCTAAATTACAGTTTATCGCTATTCTTTTTTTAGGATTGTTTTCCTTGGGCTTCGTCGTTGATTTTTTTCTTCACGGATTCAGTTGGTTTGATACCTTTATACTTGTTACGTATATCTCAATGGCTTATATTTTTAATCTCCAACTCATTGGGCTAAAAGTTCATTTACGTAAATCCCTCAATGTTTTAGAAGATGCCGTACAAGGAAATTTTGAAGCGCGAGCTACCAATATCGTCGATCTTGGTGAAGCAGGAAGAGTCTGTCACGGCGTTAATAACCTGATCGATCAGATGGAAACTTTTATGCGGGAGATGCGCGCTTCGATCGACTATGCCTCCAATAACGAGTATTTCAGACGTTTTAATACACAAGGGCTAAATCCCATACTCGCGTATGCCGGAGATAAAATAAACGGCAGTATTACCTCTATGCAGGAAAATTATCATCATCAGCTCCGTACCGAGCTCAATGCCGATTTAGCAACCATCAATAAAAATAATGAACAATTAATCGGTCTCCAAAAAAGTTTTATGAACAATACGTCAAAACTCGAAGTGATATCAACCAATGTTAAAGAAGCCGCATCTATGTCGATCGAGCGGGCAACAGACGCTGAAAAAGTAGGCACTAAACTCGAAGGGCTCAATGTCCTCATCGATCAAAATGCTAATTCCACTGCTATGTTAGAGAACCGATCCAAAGAGATCACCGCAATTATCAACCTCATCAGTGATATTTCTGATCAAACCAATCTCTTAGCCCTCAACGCCGCAATCGAAGCGGCACGCGCCGGAGAGCATGGACGAGGATTTGCGGTCGTTGCCGATGAAGTGCGTAAGCTTGCGGAAAGTACCCAAAAAGCAACAGGAGAGATCCGTGCTACTGTACAAGTATTGCAACAAGAGAGTATGGAAAACTCCGCTAATTCTATAGAAATGCGGGAAGTAGTTTCTGAGTTTACATCTCTTATGCACACCTTTCAACAAAGTATGAATCACCTACGCCACAGTACCGAAATGATCGATAACGAACTTTCCAGCATACAAGACCGTATCTTTATCAATCTCATTATGATCGACCATATCGTTTTCAAAACCAATGCCTATACGTCGATCAATTTAGGAAAAAAAGTAGCTGAATTCGGAGGACATACCCACTGTCGATTAGGTAAATGGTATGCGGATGATGGGAAAAAACGGTTCGGACATACGCAAAGTTTTGGTAAAATGGATAAACCTCACGCCATAGTTCATGATAATGTAATGGAATCGATGAGATGCCTTGAAGGAGAGGACACGTGTGTTGCAAACCGCGATCTTATCCTAAACGATTTTAAAGCTATGGAGATCGCGAGCAGTGAGCTTTTCGGTCTTGCCGAAGCAATGATTGAAGAGAATCACCGCAAATAAGTCGAAGGCGGGTTAATCCGCCTCGATCTCAAGTTTAAATTTGTCATCCATAAATTTTCGCGCCTCTTCATCACTCATCGAAGAGGATTGTAACAATGCATTTTGGACTTGAACCATACTCAACTCTTTTTGGTTCTTCCCTTCGAGAGTGATCTCATCAACCTCCCCTTTTAACATCTGAATCATTGCACGAATCAAATCTTTTTCTACCACTCCCCGAGTATTCGGCAAATCGGCTTCAAAACGTTTGGCAATCGCTGTATTGATCGCTTGAGATGCTTTTTCTTTATCGTTCAATTCTGAGGGGCTAAGAGCAAACTCTTTTAAGAAGATCGCTTGTTCCTCTTTTTGCAAGGTATCGGTAAAAGTTTTAACCGACTCGTAGGTAACATCCGAAATAGCACGATTTTCAACTTTAAGTGCAAATTCTTCGAGTATCATCGAATCAGGA
>NZ_MIBU01000096.1:0-1713 GCF_001830725.1 Sulfuricurvum sp. RIFOXYD12_FULL_44_77 | reverse complement strand
TTCGGGGCATATGGCGCTTGGAGATTGCCCTGTCATCGCTGAATTGATTGAGTACCTTAAAAACAAAGAGCTTCGCGCCGACGAGCTATTTCTCCTCTGTACCCATTTCAAACGCTCCGTCTTGAATGCAACGTACCGCTTAGGGATACACAATCAGGAAATTTTTGTTGCTATCAGCTATTTATTCGATCAAAATTTTGCCGGTGTTTTAAAACTCTACACCGATACAATTTACCAAAAAGAGCAAGAAGCGCTCAATGCCTCTAAAGCAAAAGAGTATTTTCTCTCCAATATGTCCCATGAAATACGGACACCGCTGAATGCTATTTTAGGCTTTGTATCCCTGCTTCGTGATGAGACGACCAACCCCCGTTATCAGCAATATCTCAATATTATCAGCAACAGCGGAGAAAGTCTTCTTCATATTATCAATGATATTCTCGATTTTTCTAAACTTCGCAGTGGCGAGTTTACCGTTGATCCGCAGCCGTTTAACGTCCATGATGAGATATCCCATACAATGGAACTTTTTGTTCCGGGTGCAAATTCTAAAAGTCTTACTCTGACCAGTTTTATCGATCCTACCATTGCGTATGAAATTGTTGCCGATGCGCTGCGCATAAAGCAGATCGTGGGGAATTTTTTAAGCAATGCGATCAAGTTCAGCCATCACGCGGGAGCTATTCATGTCGAAGCACGATGCGATGAAGGGATCCTTTCGCTCTCCGTTCGAGATCAGGGAATAGGGATATCTTCGGTGGATCAAGAGCGGATTTTTGATGCTTTCTCTCAAGCGCAAGAGGGGACGATGAAAATCAATGAGGGGACCGGTCTTGGACTTTCCATTTGTAAGCAGTTGGCGCTTCACATGGGGGGAGATATTGAACTGGAATCGACGGTAGGAGAGGGAAGTACTTTTACCCTTAAAATTCCTGTTATCGTCAATAATGATTGTGAAGTCTCAAAAATTGACGTCTCAATTTTTGAGGGGATCGAATTCGGGCTTTTGGCGTATGATCCGAGTGAAAGTTATAAACTCGAATCTCTACGGCGTTATTGGGATCATTTCGGATTGGATGTCCGTATCATCAAGAATGTTCAAGAACCGTGCAATCTTCTCATTTTCTTAGAGAGCTCTTTGGATGATACGGTACGAGAAATGATCATAAAAAATCGAATCCCCTCAGTCGCTATCCTTGATTTTCTGGATGAACGTTATGATACGATTGAGACGATCGTGCCGCTAACTTTTCCCATCTATTGTACAAAACTGCAGAGAGCTTTGAAGGATGTTTTAGGGGTTAATCAACCTAATTTGCCTCATAAAACAGGATTTAGGGGAAGAGGTGGATTTGAGGGGAAGGTATTGGTTGCAGAAGATAATCTTGCCAATCAGGAGCTTATCAAAATCATTTTGGAGCGCTATGGTCTGAAATACACGATTGCTTCAAACGGTGCGGAAGCATTGGATTGCTTTCAGTCGGAATATTTCGATATGGTTTTTATGGATGAACAGATGCCGCAAATGAACGGAAATGAAGCGACAGCAAATATGTTAGCTTATGAAAAGGAGAATCAGCTCCTCCATACTCCTATTGTGGCATTAACGGCGAATGTGATCAACGGTGCACGTGAGCGCTCACTTCAAAACGGCTATGACGCTTTTTTAGGAAAGCCGATCGTCATTAAAGAGATTGAACAGATTTTTGAACG